>JACCYI010000189.1 GCA_013696535.1 Solirubrobacterales bacterium | reverse complement strand
GCGCCAGCGATGGCGTTGACCGCCTCCGTCGGGTCCTCCCACGAGGCCGGGACGAACGTCGGCGCGGCGAGGTGGTAGAGCTCGTCGGGGGCCGCGCGCTCGATGACCGCGCGCAGCGACGCAGGATCGAGCAGCTCGCCCTGCAGCAGCTCGATGTCACCGTGTACGGCTCCGAGGTTGGGCTGCGGCACCGAGATGGCTTCGCGTACCATCCCGATCACCTCGTGCCCGTCCGCGAGCAGCTGCTCGGCGAGGTAGGAGCCGTCCTGGCCGCCGATTCCAGTGATGAGCGCACGGCGGGCAGCCACGCTCGAAGCGTAACCACCGGGGTGCAGGGAGGGTTCAGTGGGGGAAACCACGTATTCGAACGCGACTTCTCGGGGACCCAGGCGTTTGCAGCACCAGCGTGAGCCCGCGATCTGACCGCGACAGAGGCCTTCTCATCACCGACCACCCCCTCTCCCGGCAGGATCTCGGTCTGAGCGCCGACCGCGCCACGGCGTCCGCCGTCCCGCCGCCGAGCGTCGACGTCCTCGGCATCCCGCTCGCCCTCACGGACTACGGCCGCACATTGGATTGGATGGACGCCACGATCGTCAGCGGCGGCGCGGGGTACGTGTGCGTCGCCGCGACCCACACGGTGATGGCCTGCCAGGAGGACCCCGAGCTGCGCGCCGCCGTCTTGTCGTCTGATCTGACGGTCCCCGACGGCCAGCCGCTGGTATGGGCGCTGAGCGCCCTGGGCCACAAGCTGACGAGCCGCGTCTACGGCCCCGAGCTGATGGCACGCTCCTTCGAGCGCTCGGCCCTCTCGGGCACTCGAATGTTCCTCTACGGCGGGCGCAACGAGGGTGCGCTCGTGCAGCTCACGCTCAACCTGCGGCGGCGCTACCCCGGCGTGCAGGTCGTCGGAGGCTTCGCTCCGCCCTACCGCGCGCTCTCCGAGGCCGAGCGGGAGGCGCTCGTCGTCGAGATCAACGGCTCGGGTGCGGACGTCGTCTGGGTGGGCATAGGCGTGCCCAAGCAGGAGAAGTGGATGGCCGCAATGCGTCCCCGTCTCACGGCGCCCGTGCTGATCGGCGTCGGCGCCGCTTTCGACTTCCATGCCGGACTCGTGCCGCAGGCCCCGTCCTGGATGCAGTCGGCCGGGATGGAGTGGGTCTACCGCCTGGCGCGGGAGCCGCGCCGGCTGTGGAAGCGCTACCTGCGCTACAACCCGCGCTTCGTGACCGGCTTCGCGCGGCAGTGGCTTCGGCAGGCCCTGCGCTGACCGCGTCGGGCTTCTAAGCCTGGATTCACCGATTCTCGCGGCACGAGCATCCACGATCGATCGGTGGATCGAGGCTAAGGTCGGGGCGTGCCCCACGACTTCTCGCACGACGTCGCGGTCATCGGCTGCGGGCGCGTCGGGCTCCCGCTCGCGCTCGCCTTCGCCGACCGTGGCCTGCGCGTGGTCGGGGTCGACAACGACGCGGCTTTGCTTTCCGCGGTGCGCGACCGGCGCATGCCGTTCGACGAGCCGCACGCCCAAGACGTCCTCGAGCGCGTCCCCGTCACCTGGAGCGACCAGGTCGCCGATGCTGCGCAGGCCCGGCACGTCGTCATCACGCTCGGGACGCCCTCCTTCTCCCACATCGAGATCGACCTGCGCGACATCCGCGGGGTGCTCGACGACCTGCTCGGGCACCTGCGGGAGGGCCACGCGCTCACGCTGCGCTCGACGATCGCGCCGCGGACCACGGAGTTCGTCGCGGGCTACCTGGCCAAGCACCGCGGCTTCGAGGTGGGCGATGACGTGTTCGTCGCGCACTGCCCCGAGCGCATCGCGGCGGGCCGCTTCTTCAAGGAGATCGTCTCGCTGCCCTGCATCGTCGGCGGCGTCGGCAAGCGCTCCGGGGAAGTGACCGCCGAGCTGTTCGAGCTCTTCGGCACGGCGATCGTGCAGACCACTCCGGTCCAGGCCGAGCTCGCGAAGATATGGACGAACATCATGCGCTACGCGACCTTCGCGCTGCCGAACCTGCTGATGATGGATTGCGAGCAGTACGGGGCGAACGTCTTCGACGTGATCGAGCTCATCAACCGCGACTACCCTCGCGGTGGCATGGCGCAGCCCGGCTTCACCGCGGGCACCTGCCTGCGCAAGGACTTCGCGTTCTCCGAGGAGCGCTCCCACGCCCCCGGCATGCTGCTGGCCGTCTCACGCGTCAACGAGAGCGTGCCGCTGTTCCTCGTGGAAGGCATGGCTCGGCGCCTCGGGTCGCTGGCCAACCGCAAGGTGGCTGTCCTCGGCCTGGCGTTCAAGGCCGGCACGGACGACGAGCGGGACTCCCTCGCGCACAAGCTGATCCGGCTACTCGAGCGCGAGCTCGCCGACGTGGCGATCCACGATCCGCACGTTGCCACGCCGACGCAGTCCTTCGAGGACGCGGTGCGCGACGCGGATGCCGTCGTGATGGCCACCAACCACCCCGAGTTCGCCGGGGCGCTGGCGGCGATCACGGCGGGCGCCAAGGACGACGTGCTGGTCGTGGACCCCTGGGACTGCTTCGGGGTGGCCCAAGTCTTCGCCTACGCCAGCGAGGTCTCCGCGCTTTCCGTGGGCAGCTAGCGTCGGCGGCATGCAACGCGTCCTTGTCACCGGGGGCGCCGGCACGATCGGCGCCGCCGTCGTCCGTCGCCTCCTCGGAGATCCGGCCTGGGAGGTGCGCGTCTCCGACCAGCGTCG
>JACCYI010000163.1 GCA_013696535.1 Solirubrobacterales bacterium | reverse complement strand
CCAGCCCCAGCTTCGCCGCTGAACCTTCGAGGGCTCCTGCGAGCGCGATGGCCACGAGCGAGAGGACCACGCCGATCGCGAAGGCCGCGGAGACCGTGGCTCGCAGGACGGGCCCGGGCCGGTCGGCATAGGCCAGCCCTAGGTACGGGCCGCCGACCGCCCCGACTGTGCCGGCGATCCCGGAGAAGAAGCCGGCGATCACCTCGAGGCGGTGCGAGGTGGCACTCACGCCGCGCACGACGCTGGTCGCGACGGCCAACAGGAGCAGGGCGCCGGCAGCGCCACCGACGACCCGGGCTCCGACCACGGTGAGGATCCATGCGCCCACGGCCGTCCCGGGTATCCGCCCGGCGGTCAGCCGTGCGAACCCGGCGCGGTCGAGGTGCTCCCGGTCGGTGACCGCGAGGGCCATGACCATCGGCAGCGCGACGACCAGCGGCGCGGTCGGGATCGCCGCCGGCGCGACGAGCAGGAGCGTCGGGACGACCACGAGGGCGTACCCGAAGCCGATCGTGCCCTGCACGACCGCGCCGCCGACCGCGGCGGCGGCGCAGAGCACCAGTTCGGCGAGGGACAGATCCAGGGAGGCGAGCATGCCGTCGCATCATGGCGACCGGGTTTCGCCGCCCTGGGCCTTCAGGTGCGGCCCATGAGCGCCGACGCGACGACCGCGTCCTCCCACCCCATGCCCGTGCTCTTGAAGAGTCGCGGCCGGCGGGGATCGGGGACGGCCCGCCCCTTGACCAGTTCGACGAGCGTGACCAGGTCGGAATCCGCCAGGGCGCCCGAGGCGATCGGGGCTATGACGTCACCGGCCTCGCGCAGCGCCGAGGCGCGAGACTCGACGACCACGGTGGCGCGGCCGGCGAGCGCGTCGTCGGTCTCGCGGGCCTCGGGCTCGTGCGAGCCGATCGCCACGACGGTGGCGTGGTCGGCGACGAGCGTGCCGTCGAAGAGCGGATCCCGCGCAGTCGTGCAGCAGCAGATGATGTCCGCGGCGGCGACAAGCTCGTCGGCCGGCGCGTCAGCGCTTCCCACCATGTCCACCTGCCTGATGGGACGGACGGACTTGATCGCCTCGACGTGGGCGTGGGCCTGCGGGCCGCGGCCGAAGACGAGCAACCGCCGGGCGCGCGGCGTGGCCAGGTGGCAGACGGCGAGGGCGGACACCGCCGACGTCCGCAGGTTGGTCAGGGCGATGCCGTCGATGACCGCCGCGGGGGCGAGGGTGGCGCCGTCGAAGATCACGCACACGCCCTGCACGCGCGGTTCGCCGCCGATCGTCACGAGTTTGACGGCCACGTGGCCACGCGCGGCGGAGGGCATCACGAGGAGCTCGCCGTGATCGACCTTGAGGCCGGACCGGGGCGGGTCCGCCTCCGGGTCCAGGCCGTCGATGAGGGCACCTTCCAACGCGACGGCCGCATCGGCCGGGCCGCAGCGTCGCGCGACTTCCTCCGCGGAGACGAACGGCACGCTCAACGGAGGACGAATCCTGTGCCGAGCGGGTCGCGCGGATCGAGCTCGAATCGGTGCTCGCCGGTGCGGTAGGCCATGCCCTCGACCTCGGTCAGCACACCCTCGGGTGTCCTGCCGACCACTCGCGCGCGGAAGGTCGTGCCGACGATCCCGTCGTGGCGCAGGACGTCTCCCTCGCCGAGGATCCCATCCTCTGCGAGCAGGGCGCAGCGCGCTGAGGTTCCCGACCCGCAGGGTGAGCGGTCGACCTCCCCGTCGGCGAAGATGGTCACGCTGCGCTGGTGCAAGGGGTCGATCTCCTCGTAGAAGATCGTCCCGTAGACGCCCGACAGCCTCTCGTCGTCCGGGTGGTGCGCGGCGTCCGTATCCGCCAGCGCTCGCTTGACCTCCCGACCGGCCGATATGAGCCCCGGCAGGTCGTCCGGGAGGACGCGCAGCCCGAATCGCTCCGCGGGCGCCGAAGCGTAGATGGCGCCGCCGTAGGAGACGTCGACCCGGACGCCCGCGGTCGCCACCTCCCGAGCGATCACGAAGGACGGCACGTTGACGAACGCGACCGACTCGACCAACCCGGCCCGGCGGCGCACGCGCGCCAGCACCCGGCCCGACGGGACGTCGATCGTCACCTCCGCCTCGCCGTCGGACGGTGCCCTCGCGAGGCCCGTCTCGACCGCCCACGCGCCGAGCGCGATCGTCCCGTGGCCGCACGCGGTCGAGTACCCGTCCTTGTGCCAGAAGAGCGCACCGAAGTCGGCTCCCGCGTCGTCGGGCTCCACCAGGAAGCAGCCGTACATGTCGGCGTGTCCGCGCGGCTCGTGGCAGAGGAGCCGGCGCACGGCCTCGACGGCCTCGGTGCGGCTCGCGAGCTCGCGACGCTCGAGGACCGTGGCGCCCGGGATGACCGGGACGCCTGCCGTCACGATCCGGAACGGCTCGCCCGCGGTGTGGTAGTCCGTGGTGGTGATCAAGCGCTGGACGGGACGCAGTCGGGGCAGGCACCGCGCAGGACCACGTCGTGCCCGTCGACCTCGTAGCCCAGCCGCTGCCCGAGCTCGTCGATCAATCGCTCGAGCGTCGGGTCCTGAAAGGCGCTCATGCGGCCGCAGCGGTTGCAGATCGCATGGTGGTGGTGCTCACCGCTCGGGTCGGCCGGCTCGTAGCACGCGGTGCCTGCGACATCGATGCGATGCACCAGCTTGAGACCGGTGAGGACGTCGAGCGCGCGGTAGACCGAGGCGAGGCCGACGGTCCGGTCGGACTCCCGGAGGCGGTCGTGGATCTCCTGCGCGCTCAGGACGCAGTGCTGGCGGGAGAGGAGCTCGAGGACCTCGCCGCGGGCGCCGCCCGCACGGTGCCCCGCTCTGGCGAGCGCGCGTTGCGCGTGCTGAGCCCAGATCTCTTCGTGCTCTGTCTGGGCCACCAAACCATCCTACCGACGAAACGCGATAACGAGAACCAATGTCAGTAAGGTCCCCTATGGCGTGTCGCGATCACTTCGACTACTGGCTCCCGTCCTTGCCGCGCTGGTCGTCACCTCCGGCTGCGGCAGCGACGAGCCGTCTCCTAAGTCGGGCACGTTGCAACTCGTCTCCACGACCACGCAGCTCGCTGACCTGGCGCGCAACGTGGCCGGTGACCGAGCCGACGTCCGCGGGCTGCTCAAGCCGAATGCGGACCCGCATGACTACGAGGTCCGGCCCAGCGACATCGATGGCTTGTCCGACGCCCGTGTGGTGCTGCAGTCCGGTGGCGATCTCGACGGGTGGCTCGGGGGGGCCGTCCAGAACGCGGGAGGCTCCCCGACGGTGATCAAGCTCACCGATTCGGTGAAGACCACGGGGGACGACCCCCATTGGTGGCAGGACCCCCGCAACGCCGTGGTCGCGGTGCGGAAGATCCGCGATGCGCTGTCTGAAGCGGATCCGCCGAACGCGCGGGCCTACGGGGCCAACGCCAACTCCTACATCGCAGACCTGGATTCCCTCGACTCCGCGGTGGCGGCCTGCGTCGGAAGAATTCCCTCGAGCGGGCGCAAGCTGGTCACCACGCACGACGCGCTCGGCTACTACGCGCAGCGCTACGGGATCGAGGTCATCGGCGCGGTGATCCCCTCTCTTTCCACGCGAGGACAGCCTTCGTCGGGTGAGACCGCAGAGCTGGCGAAGACGATCCGGCGTGAGAGGGTCAAGACGATCTTTGCCGAGAGCTCGGTGAATCCGAAGGTCGAGCAGGCCATCGCGCGGGAATCGGGCGCCTCGATCGGCAGACCCCTATACGCCGACACCCTCGGCCCGAAGGGCTCCGCAGGTGACACCTATGTGAAGTCGATCCAAGCCAACACGAAGGCTCTCATCGCCGGCTTCAGCCAGGGCACCGAAAGGTGCGACTTCCCTGCGCTCGTGAGCCGTTGAGTCACGGCGATGCAGACGCTCTACGACCTCTTCGTCGAGCCGTTCTCGGCCCCGTTCATGCAGCGAGCGCTGCTCGAGATCCTGCTGCTCGCCGTGCCGGGGGGTCTGCTCGGAACCTGGATCGTCCTGCGTCGCCTCGCCTTCTACACGCACGCGATCGGGACTGCGGCGTTTCCCGGCCTCGTGGTGGCCGGCCCGTGGGGGCTCCCACCCCAGCTGACGGCGCTGGCCTGCGGGCTCGGGTTGGCGGGCGGCTTGAACGGTTTGACCCGCACCCGACGAGTGGACCATGAC
>JACCYI010000049.1 GCA_013696535.1 Solirubrobacterales bacterium | reverse complement strand
CCTTTTTCCGCGCCCTTGACGCTTTGGCTGTCAACAATGGCGGCCGTCGGGCTTGCGTCGCGGCCCGCCTGCTCGCGGCACAGGACGTAAAGCGCATGGTGGATGCGCCCCACCGTGCCGTCCCAATCCCATCGGGCGAAGTAGTCGTGCACCGTGCTGCGTGGCGGAAGGTCCTTGGGCAGAGCCCCCTCCGCCGCCATTCCACCGGCTTACGCCGTCGGAACCTTGGACGGCTCCGCCCACTGACAGCCGGTGCTGAGGATGTACATCAGGGCGTTCACCACCTCGCGCATGTTGACCGTCCGCTTGTTGCCGCCCCGTTTGGCGGGCGGGATCAGCTGCGACACCAGCGCCCATTCAGCGTCGGTCAGGTCGCTCGGGTAGCGCAGCTTGCTGCGGTCATAGCGAGCACGGTTCTCGGCAGTCCACATCGCATAGCCTGGTCACGTTGGGTCAACGCCGACCAGACCACAATCAACCGCACGCACTCAAGATGTTTCCGGATGGACACTTAGCTCGACTTTGGCCATCAGGCGGCGTGGCAGAGCGCGTAGGTGATCCCGTCCCGAAGCGCTGGCCGGAGTTTCCGCGTGTCCGCTGATCGGGTGGCCGTGACGAAACCTTGTTCGCGCCAGATTTCCCGTCGCACGATGGCGAGCGTGTCGGAGAAGGTCGGGCGCTGCTTGCGATACCAGGCGCTGGTCGCGGCAGCCCGGCGTGCCTGGGGCGTGAGTTGGGCTGCCAGCAGGGTGACGAGGGAGAACAGGCCGAGCAGGCAGGGCGTCGTGCGTGCGATGGCCAGCTCCGACCATTGGCGCTGCGTCTCGACCCCGAGGTGGTCGCGCACCTCGCGAAATGTGACCTCCACCTGCCAACGCTGCACGAACCAGCGCAGCAACTGCACGGGGTCACACGCCTGATCGGTGCAAAGCAGGGCCTGCGCGTCGAACCGGCCCAGGGGATCGCGGATCAGCACCCACCGGATCGGGACGATGGGCATCCCGCTGTGGCGCCAAACAGCGGTAGTGCTGGTGATCTCGACGGGGCGCTCGCCCTCGCCATACCAGCCCGGCACCGTGACGCGCTGCCAAGCTGTGGCCGGGTCGGCCAGCACGGCAGCCAAGGTTGGCAGGCGCTTGCCTTTGGTCCGCGGGCGCCCGACTGTCCCCGGTGCCCGTGGCGGCGCTGGGTCATACAGGGCGGCGTCGAGCCGCAGGCGCGTGACGCAGGCGACACCGTGCCGGCTGAGCGCTGCCAGGAGTTCCAGGGCAGCGAAGCCGCTGTCGCCCACCACCACCAGCTTGCGTCCGGGCAGCCAGCGCCGGGTCTGCAGCACGAGTTGCCGCCCCCAATCCGTGAGCTTCTTGTGCCGCCGCCCGCGCTTTTGGCAGTAGCGCTCCGAAGGAGCCAGCGCCGTCAGGAACGGCAATGCCCAGATGCGTTCTGCCCATGGGACCGGGGCCAGGAGCATGAGGCTGAGCCAGCGTAGGCCGCTGGCCTTGACGAAGTGGCCGTGGCTGGACCGCACGGGGTCGCGGTAGATGCCCTTGGCCGCAATGCGCTTGCCGCGCCGGCGCTCAATGGTGTCGTCAATGCCCAGCACGACCGGCCCGGATGGCGCAAAGGCGGCGATCAGCAAGCCGAGCAGCAGGCGTGCCGCGGCCCGCGGGCACCAGGCGGCGCGGTTGAGCACGCGGTGGTAGTTCACAAAGCGCCGCTCCTGCGCCAGGCCGGTGATCCGCAGGACGCTGGCCACGGTGCGCCGGCCCGGGGCCAGGATGGCGCCGGTCAGCAGCACCTCGGCGTGACGCCAACTGCGTTGAAGGAACAAAGGCGCGAAGGCTAGGATGACCGCGGCGAAGCGGGACGAAGGGTGGGACATGGCGGCGTCTCTTGGCGGGGACACGCCAGCTTACCCCACCGCCCGCTCCGCCACCCAGCCCCTGTCAGCCCGCCAAAGATTGGCCAAAGTCGAACTTAGAACCCTCGTATCAACAATGTCCGTTTCTGGGCCTCAGCGATGTACCTGCCAGCGTCCGAATTTAGGCGACAATTAGCTGTCGACGACCTCAAGGCTCCCCTCATTTTCAGATAGGTCCGAGAGT
>JACCYI010000155.1 GCA_013696535.1 Solirubrobacterales bacterium | reverse complement strand
CTTGCGCGAAGGGTCGGCGCCCGTCACGTGCCCGAGCAGCAGCTCACTGGAACGCAACTCCTCGCGGAGGGGCACCACGACGTGGCGCGGCTCGAGGGTACCCCCGGCGGCTCCCGGCAGAAGCGGGGTGTAGAGCATGAAGTTCACGTCGTTGACCAGCGTGACCTTGGCGGCCTGGTGCGGCACCCGGCGCTCGAGCCGGCGGGCGGCGGTGAACCCCGCGAAGCCGCCGCCGAGGACGAGGACGTTCCAGGCCATGCGTGAGTTCTACCGTGATCGCTCGCCGGGGGGATGCCCGTAGGCGGATCGTGGAGCTATCCGGCAAGGTCTGCCTGATCACGGGCGCATCGAGCGGCATCGGCGCGGCGGTGGCCGAGCGCCTCGGCGCGCGCGGCGCCATCCTCGCGCTGGCCGCACGCCGCTCCTGCGATCTCAAGCACGCGACCGGCTCCACGCACACGGTCGACCTGTCCGATCCCGGGGAGGCACTGGCGCTCGTAGACGAGGTGCTCGACCGCCACGGCCAGGTCGACCTCCTGGTGCTGAACGCAGCCATGCGCGTCGACGGCGCCGTCGCTGACGTGTCCCTCGACGAGCTCGATGCCTCCTTCCAGGTCAACGCGTTGTCGCCATTCGTGATGGCCGGCCGGCTGGCGCCGCTGATGGCGTCGCGCGGTGAGGGCGTGATCGCAACGCTCGTCGCGCCCAAGGTGTCCGGCGGACGTCGCGGGATGGGGGCGTATGCCGCCTCCAAGGCCGCGCTCGAGTCGCTGACCCAGACCCTCCGCCAGGAGGTCGGCGGCAAGGGCGTGGCGGTGCTCGCCTTCGATCCGGGCTGGGTCAAGACCGACCTCGCACCCGACGGCAGGGAGGATCCCGGCGCCGCGGCCGACCGGCTCGTCGCTCACCTCGAAGCGGCGAAGGGCTCACGCGAGATCTTGTCCTAGGAGACCGCCGAGCGGAAGGCTCGCGGAAGACCTCAAGCGGCGGCCAGATCCCCCACCGGGTTTGAGGTCAGCGCCACCGCCGCCCACTCGCCCGACGTCCTCCGGTCGGCCTCGGTCATCCCGCACGCCGCGAACGCCGCCGCCACCTCGTCCGCCTCGTCGACGAGCAGCCCCGACACGATCAGGAGCTCGGGAGCACGCGGCAGCCGCTCGGCGACGGCCAGGAGGAGCGGCCGCAGCAGATTCGCGCACACCGTCGGCGCCCATGGACCGGCCTCGGCTCGCAGGTCGACGCGGCGCGCCTCGAGCCCCACCCCGTTGACGCGCGCGTTCTCCGAACACGCCTCCACGCTGAGCGGATCGAAGTCAACGGCAACGACGGGGCTGTAGCCGAGCTTGGCCGCCACCACCGCCAGCACCCCGCTTCCGGTCCCCCAGTCGGCGAACCCTCCCGCGGGCCGGTTCGCCTGATCGAGCAGCAACTCGAGGCAGAGCCTCGTGGTGGCATGGGCGCCGGTGCCGAAGGCCTGGGCCGGATCGATGCACACGTCGATCGCGTCGCCCTCCGACGCTTCCCACGGTGGACGCACCCGCACTCGACCCAGGGCGCCGGAGACCTCGACCGGTCGATGGAAGGCCTTCCAGCGCTCGTCCCAGTCGTCGGGCACCTCAGACGTCGAAACGCCGACCAAGGTGGCTCCCGCCGCCGCACGGACATCCGGCATAGCCGGCAGCTCACCCGGGGCGCCGTAGATGACGTACTCGACGATCTCCTCGCCGTCGTCGCGCTCCTCGAGGCCGCCCGGAGCCAGCTCGAGCAGCTCGGCCAGCACGGATTCCGCCTCGGCGCGGGCGACCCGCACCGAGAGGCGGATCACGCCCGGCTGCCGCCGGTGACCGCGCGCTTGAGCCTGGATAACCGGCCCTCGTCCGAGCGCAGGTTCTCCTCGGTCATGGATTCCGCAAGCTTCCCCAGCAGCTCACGCTGATTTCGGCTGAGCCGCCGGGGGATGGTCACGTTGACGATCACCCGCAGGTCGCCGGTGCGGCCCCGGCGCAGGGGCGGAAGCCCGCGGCCGCCGAGCGTGATGGTCTCGCCGGGCTGGGTGCCGGCCGGGACCTCGAGGGGCACGGGACCGTCGAGCGTCGGCACCTCGAGTCGCGTACCGAGCGCGGCCAGCGGCGCCGGCACGTCCACCAACGTGACGAGATCATTGCCGTCGCGAATGAAGCGCTCGTCCTCCGCGACGCGCACGAGCACGTACAGATCGCCCGGAGGTCCGCCGCGCTCGCCACCGTGCCCGCGGCCGGTGACGCGAATACGCTGTCCATCGGCGATTCCGGCCGGCACGTCAACTTCGAGCTCGGTGCGGTCGGCGACCATTCCACGGCCTCGGCAGGTGTCACACGGCTGCTCGGGCACCCGCCCGTCGCCCTCGCAGACGTCGCAGACCGCGGTCCGCACCATCTGTCCGAAGGCCGTACGGGTGACGGCCTGGACCTGGCCGGCTCCACCGCAGCGCTCGCACGTCCGGATGGGCGTGCCGGGCTTCGCGCCGTTGCCCCTGCAGGTCTCGCACCGGACGACGGCGTCGTAGCTGACCTTGACGGGGGCGCCGCGCGCCGCCTGCCCGAGGTCGATCTCTACGGCCACCGCCACGTCGCCGCCCTGCGCGGGCCCGCCGCGTCCGCCTCCTCCCGCGCCGCCCCCGAAGAACGCCGAGAACAGGTCCGAGATCGAGCCGAAGCCGTCGAAGTTCGGGGAATAGCCACCCGACCGCAGCCCCTCGTGTCCGTAGGCGTCGTACTGACGACGGCGCTCCGAGTCGGAGAGCACCTCGTAGGCCTCGGCGGCCTCCTTGAACTTCTCCTCGGCTTCCGGGTCGTGGGCGTTGACGTCGGGGTGAAGCTCGCGGGCGAGTCGGCGGAACGCCTTCTTCACCTGGGCCTCGTCGGCCTCCCGCGGGACGCCGAGGACGTCGTAGTAGTCGCGCGCCATTGGCTTAGCCATCCTCGTAGACGTCCTCGATGAACCTTGAGAGCTGACCTGCCGCCTCACGGACGCAGCGGATCGTCGACCCGTAGTCCATCGAGGTCGGGCCGATCACGGACACAGTGCCGAGATTGCGCGCCGGCAGGCCATAGTTGGCGCCTACGAGCGAAAGGGTCTGCAGGGCGGGCGCCTCGTTCTCGTGCCCGATGCGGACGTACAGGCCTCGCTGGCCGAGCGCGGCGGAAACGACTCCGAGCATGGTCACCCGCCGCTCCAGCATCTCCATCAACGCGTTGAGCTGCGCGACGTCCTGGAAGCGCAGCTCGGAGACCAGCCGGGCGGCACCATCGACGTAGAGCGTGTCGTCGGCGGTCTCGGCGAGCTCGGTGAACGCCGGAGTCAGGGTCTGCACGAAGGCGCCCTCGGTGGCTCCGAGCGTGGGATCGGCGAGCTTTGAGCGCAGCGTGCGGGCGCCCAGGCCGGTGCCGACGAGCTGCTCGTTGAGATAGGCAGCCGCCCACTCCGCCAAGCCGGCGTCCACAGGTCGCTCGAAGGTGAAGACGCGCTTGGAGACCCCCCCGGTCGAGGTGATGATCACGACCATCAGGACCTGGGGCTGCAGGGCGAGGACTTCGACGTGACGGATCGTGGTCGTGTTGATGGGCGGCGCCGAGACGATCGCCAGCAGGTTCGTGACCTGGGAGAGCGTCTCCGTGGTGAAGCGCATGGCCTCGTCGATCTCGCGGCGCACGAGGGTCAGCCGGAGCACGGGTGCGTCCGCGCGGGCCGCCGGGAGGAGGCGGTCGACGAAGTAGCGGTGCCCGGCGTCGGTGGGCACCCGGCCGGCGGAGGTATGGGGGTGGGCGAGCAGGCCCTGCTCCTCGAGCACGGCCAGCTCGTTGCGGACGGTGGAAGGACCACAGTCCACGTCTGGGTCGGCCGCGAGGGCCTTGGAGCCCACGGGCATGCCCGCCGCCGCGTAGCCGGCGACCACTTTTCCCAGCAGTAGCTCCTGGCGCGGGGTGAGCACGCCGAAGAGGATAGGCCGGGCCTAGACCGCCACCTCCGCCTCGCCCTTGCGGATGATCCGCTTGCCGCCCTGCTCAGCTTCCGTGTCGATCAGCGCGACCCGGTCGGCGACCTCGCGCACCTTGGACGTGACGCGGATCTCCTCTTGGAGCACCCCCATCCCCCGGAACTGGACAGAGAGGCGCTTGAGCGCCTGCGGGCCTCCGGCGGCTTCCGTCTGGGCCCGGGCGACCTGCGCCATGGTCCACAGTCCGTGCAGGATCCTGCCGGGAAGCCCGACCGACTTGGCGAACTCCTCGTCGATGTGGATCGGGTTGAAGTCGCCCGACGCGCCGGCGTATCGGACAGTGACGTAAGGATCGGGTTCGACGGTCAGCGTCTCGAGCTCGGCGCCTTCGGCGAAGTCGGGCATGGTCATTCCTCTCCCCGCACGATCATGGTCCAGGTGCCGGTGCTGACCCGCTCACCGCGCTGGTTGGTGGAGCGCGTCTCGAACACGTAGAAGCCCATCCCACCTCGCTCGTCGATCGAACTGACCTCGGTTTCGGTCGAGATCTCGTCGCCTGCCACCACGAGCGGGCCCCAGGCGAACTCCTGGCTCCCGTGCACCATGTGGGCGAAGTCGATGGCGACCTGCGGATCCGTGAAGGGCTGGGCGATGGCCGCCGAGCCATAGACCACCGCGAACATGGGCGGCGCGACCACGTCGGCATGCCCGGCCGCGCGGGCGGCGTCAAGGTCGGTGCACACGGGATGGGTCTCTGAGACCGCGGCGGCGTACTCGCGGATCTTCTCCCGGCCCACCGCGTAAACGACGGGCGGATAGGTCTTACCGACGGCGTCGGTGGCGACGGGCAAGCGGTCCTCCTCGGTGGAGCGGGACGGGCGCGGGCGGAGTGTATTTCAGGAATCGTCGCCAAGCTCGAGCACGGCGAGGAACGCCTCTTGCGGCACCTCGATGCGCCCAACCTGCTTCATTCGCTTCTTGCCCTCCTTCTGCTTCTCGAGCAGCTTGCGCTTGCGCGAGATGTCACCGCCGTAGCACTTGGCGATCACGTCCTTGCGGAAGGCCTTGACCGTCTCGCGGGCGACGATCTTGGCTCCGATGGCGGCCTGGATCGGCACGTCGTACTGCTGGCGCGGGATCTTCTTGCGCAGCTTCTCCGTCAGTAGGCGGCCTACCTCGTAGGCCTTGTCGCGGTGCACGACCATCGAAAGGGCGTCGACGGTGTCACCGGCGAGCAGGACGTCGAGCTTGACGAGGGCGGACGCCCGCATTCCCGTCGGCTCGTAGTCGAGCGAGGCGTAGCCCCGGGTGCGCGACTTGAGCTGGTCGAAGAAGTCGAGCACCACCTCGGCGAGGGGGAGGTCATAGGTCAGCTGCACGCGCTCGGCCGACAGATAATGCATTCCCGCGTGCTCGCCGCGCTTCTCCTGGCAGAGCTCCATGATCGGCCCGATGTACTCCTTGGGGGTCAGGATCGAGGCACGGATGAACGGCTCGCGGAACTCCTGGATCCGGGCCGGATCGGGCATGTCAGCCGGGTTGTGGACTTCGAGGACGGCGCCGTCGGTCAGCGTGAGCTCGAAGGCCACGCTCGGCATCGTCGCCATGAGCTCGAGGTCGTACTCGCGCTCGAGTCGCTCGCGCACGATGTCCATGTGCAGAAGACCGAGGAAACCGCAGCGGAAGCCGAAGCCCAGCGCGTCCGAGGTTTCGGGCTCCCACATGAGCGCGGCGTCGTTGAGCGTCAGCTTCTCGAGCGCGTCGCGCAGCTCCGGGAACCGGTCCGAATCGATCGGGAACAGTCCGCAGTAGACCATCGGCTTCACGTCGCGATAGCCCGGCAGCGCCTCGGTGGCGCCCTTGGCCTTCGAGGTCAGCGTGTCGCCCACTCGGAGCAGGGTGACGTCCTTGATCCCGGTGATCACGTAGCCCACCTCCCCCGCGGTGAGCTCCTGCACGGGGGTCTCCTTGGGTGTGAAGAACCCGATGTCGTCGATCTCGGCCTCGGTCTCGGCCGCCATCGCGCGGATCGCCTCTCCCTTGCGGAACCTCCCGTCGACCATGCGGATGTAGGCGATCACGCCCCGGTACTGGTCGTACTCGGAGTCGAAGATCAGCGCGCGGGGCGGTGCATCGGGATCCCCGGAAGGCGGCGGCACCTTCTGCACGAGCTCCTCGAGCACGTCCAGGACCCCGTCGCCCGTCTTGGCGCTGATCCGTCGCACGCCGTCGGCGGGCTCTCCGAGCAGCTCGGCGATCTCGTCCGCGACGCGCTCGGGGTCGGCACCGGGAAGATCGATCTTGTTGAGGCACGGGATGAGCTCGAGGCCGGAGTCGACGGCCAGGTAGGTGTTGGCAAGCGTCTGGGCCTCAACGCCCTGGGACGCGTCGACGACGAGCAGGGCGCCCTCGCAGGCGGCGAGCGAGCGCGACACCTCGTAAGTGAAGTCGACGTGGCCGGGCGTGTCGATGAGGTGCAGCTGGTAGGTCTCCCCGTCGCGCGCGTCGTAGAGGACCCGGACGGCCTGGGCCTTGATGGTGATCCCGCGCTCGCGCTCGAGATCCATGGAATCGAGGAGCTGTGCGCGCATCCCGCGCGGCCCCACGGTGTGGGTCAGCTCGAGGATCCGGTCGGCCAGGGTCGACTTCCCGTGATCGATGTGCGCGATGATCGAGAAGTTCCGGATGTGCGCCTGGTCCGCCATGCAGAGCAGCCTACGAGGCGCGGCGCCGCAGTCTGGCGGTGAAGAGATCCAGGATCTGCTGGGCTTCCGGAATCCGCATCAGCAGTACCAGACCTCCGTAGACGAGCGTCCCTGCCGTCAGGCCGCCGCCGACGGACACGATCTCGGCCAGAAGGGAGCGTCCGAGCGCGTGGTCGAGCACCCACCATCCGGCGTAGGCGACGAGCCCGAAGGCCACCGAGGCGGCGAGGATCTGCGCCATCGCGATCAACGTCCGCCGGAGCTCGATCCCGTGGAGCTCGGAGCGAAGGACCCAGGCCTGGCCGACTGTCATGGCCGCCGTGGAGACCGCGGTGCCGAGCACGACGCCCCCGATCCCGATCGGCCTGTAGAGCGCCACTGACACCGCCACGTTGATGATCAGGGTGCCCACGGCGAGCCGCGTCGGCAGCCATGGGCGCTGGAGGGCGAAGAAGGTCCGCGTGAGCAGCAGGTTGATCCCCGAGAACGGCAGGGAGAAGGAGAACCAGAACAACGCCTCGGACACCAGGCGGGTCGATTCGACGTCGAACTCGCCGCGTTCGTAGACCAGCCGGACCATCGGCATCGCGAGGGCGATGGTGGCGGCGGCGGACGGAATCAACAGCAGCGCGATCTGCCGGGTGCCGTTGCCGGTGACGGAGCGCAGCCCGTCGAGGTCACGCCGGCTTGCGAGGCGGCTCAGCGACGGAAAGAGGACGGTGGCGACCGCGACGGAGAAGATCCCCTGCGGCAGCATGTAGATCCGGAACGCCTTGTCGATCGCCGCCGGAACCTCGTCCGAGATCAGCGTGCCGATCGTGGTGTTGATCAGCAGATTCACGTTGATCAGCCCGATCCCGATCGAGACCGGAAGCATCAGCTTGAGCACCTGGGCGATCCGAGGGTCGTTGAAGTTCAGGGACGGGTGGAGCTTGAAGCCGATCCGCTTGAGGGTCGGCAAGCACATCGCGTACTGGACGGCGGTTCCGGCCAGGACGCCGATCGCGTAGGCGTAGAGCCGATCGTCCCCTTCGAACAGCGGCGTCAGGAGCACGAGCCCGGCGATGATCACGAGGTTCCAGACCAGCGGTGCGATCGCAGGGATCGAGAAGTGGTCGTGCGCATTGAGGATCCCCACGACGAGGCCGTTGAGGGCAAGCAGCACCACGATGGGAAACAGGACCCGCGTGAGGCCGGTCGTGAGTCCGTCCAGCGCCGGCGTGAAGCTGTCACCGGTGAGCGGCGGGACGATCACGCCTGCGAGGAGGATGAAGGCGAGGGTCAGCGCACCAAGTGCCACGAGGATCACCCCGAAGAGTGAGCCGGCGAGCGCGGCGGCTTCGGCCCGCTTCTGGCGGGCCATCAGGTCGGAGAAGACGGGGACGAACGCCGAGGACAGGGCGGCGTCAGCCACCAGCGCTCGGATGAGGTTCGGCAGCTGGAACGCGAAGGTGAAGGCGGAGGCCGCACCGCCCGTGCCGAAGTAGCTCGCCGCCACCACTTCACGCGCGAGGCCGGCTATTCGCGAGATGCCTGTGGCGACCGCGAAGATGGCGGTGGCGATGGCCAGCCGGCGGGGTGCCCGGCCTCGCCCCGCGCGATCGTCAGCTTGGCCCGGTTCCGCGCCCATCGTGGCGTCACCGCCGGTCGCCGAGGCGTCCTGACCAAGCCGTACGGAGCTTTGCGCGGCGCCCGCGGAAGCCGCGTCGGCTGGGTCCCGCTCGGTCACGAGCGCGCTATAGTACGGCCTCGCCGCGAGCCGACTCGCGGCGCTTCTGCGTCATGGCCAACATTCATTCACAAAAGAAGCGCATCCTGCGCACAGAGCGCGAGCGGCTGGAGAATCGCCGCTACACGTCGGCGATCAGGACGTACTTCCGCCGGCTTGAAGCCGCCGTCGCCGAGGGTGACGATGAGACGGCCGACGCGGACCACCGTCAGCTGGTCAAGACGATCGACAAGGCCGTCAAGCAGGGCGCGCTCCATCGAAACACCGGCGCTCGCAAGAAGTCCCGCGCGGCCCGCGTCC
>JACCYI010000119.1 GCA_013696535.1 Solirubrobacterales bacterium | reverse complement strand
TCGGGGGCGATCACTTCTCGATGATCGCCGGACCTTGCACCGTGGAGTCGCGCGACCAGCTGATGACCACCGCGCGCATCGTGCGCGATGGCGGCGGCTCGCTGCTGCGCGGAGGCGCCTACAAGCCGCGCTCCTCGCCCTACTCCTTCCAGGGGCTCGGGCAGGAGGGTCTGCGCCTGCTCGCCGAGGCCAAGGCCGAGACGGGCCTGCCGATCGTCACCGAGCTCATGGACGCGCGGGACATGGAGGCGGTGCTCGAGGTGGCCGACGTCATCCAGGTCGGGGCTCGCAACATGCAGAACTACCCCCTGCTGACGGAGATCGGTCGCTCGGGGCGCCCTGCGCTGCTCAAGCGCGGCGCGTCCGCGACGCTCGAGGAGCTGCTGATGGCGGCGGAGTACATCCTCAAGGAGGGCAACCCGAACGTGCTGCTGTGCGAGCGGGGCATTCGGACGTTCGAGACCTCCTACCGCTACACGCTCGACCTGACGGCGATCCCGGTGCTCAAGGAGCTCTCGCACCTACCGGTCATCGTCGATCCGTCCCACGCACCGGGTCGGCGCGACCTCGTGCAGCCCCTGTCGCTCGCGGCCGCCGCCGCGGGGGCTGACGGGCTCATCACGGAGATCCATCCGCACCCCGAGCAGGCGATCTGCGACGGCCCCCAGGCGATGCACGCCGACGGCTTCGCGGAGTACGTCTCGCTCGTAGAGCGGGCGGCCGCGGTGGCGGGCAAGGCGATCTCGGTCGGAGTCTAGGTCCTGCGGGTCGCCGTCGTGGGGGTGGGGCTGATCGGTGGATCGATCGGTCTCGCCGCCCGCGAACGGGTCGGAGCCCACGTGTCCGGCTACGACGTCGCACCAGGAGCCGCCCAGGCCGCTCTCGAGCACGGTGCGCTCGACATGGCGTGCTCCTCCGTGGCCGAGGCGCTCGACGGGGCGCATGCCGCCTTCATCGCTACGCCCGTAGGCGCGCTGTCGAGTGTCCTCTCCGAGGTCCTGGATGTGGCGGGTCCGCAGTGCGTCGTCTCGGACGTCGGCTCGACCAAGCGCGCGGTGGTGGCCGCGGCCACAGACCCCCGATTCGTGGGCGGCCATCCCCTCGCGGGAGCTGAGACGGCCGGCGTCGGCCACGCCCGAGCCGACCTCTTCGACGGCGCGACGTGGTATCTGACTCCGACCCGGGCAACCACGGGCGTGCTCTACGAGCGGCTTCATCGCCTGTTGCGCGACCTTGGTGCCCGGCCCGCTGCGCTGGACGCGGAGACGCACGACCGGCTGCTGGCCAGCGTGTCCCATCTTCCGCACGTGCTGGCCAACGTCCTGGTCGCCCAGGCGGCCCGGGCACTGGACCGCGACGGTGAGCGCCTGCCGGCCACGGGTCCGAGCTTCCGCGATGCCACCCGCGTCGCCGGCGCCTCGACCGCCATCTGGGGCGACATCTACGCGTCCAACGCCGAAGCTCTGGTGGCCACGATCGACGATGCCGTGAGGCGGCTCCAAACGGTGCGCGCCGCACTGGTCCACGACGACCGGGAGGCGATCGAAGCCTGGAACGACGGTGCGCGGGAGGATCGCCGCCGGCTGCTGGAAGCCGACCTGGCCGGTGGGCCCGTCCAGGAGCTGCGCGCCTCCGTCCCCAACCGTCCCGGCGTGGTTGCCGATGTCGCACTCGCCCTCGGCGGTGCAGGTGTCAACATCCTCGACATGGCGCTCTACCCGGCCCCCGACCACTCGAGTGGCGTCATCGCCCTGTGGATCGCCGGGGACGAGCGAGCACGCCAGGCCGAGGCGCTGCTCGCCGGCCTCGACCTCTCGGTAGCTCGGGTTTGAACGCGCACTTCGGACCTCAAGGACGGCTGCGGGGCACCTACGTCCCACCCTCCGACAAGTCCATCTCCCATCGCGCCGCACTGCTGGCGGCCATGTCGTCGGATCCGGTCGAGGTGGTCAACTACCTCGAGGCCGCCGACACCCGGTCGACGCTCGACGCGATCCGCTCGCTCGGGGCGCTCGTCGAAGACCGAGGGGATCGGCTACGGGTCCGTGGAGCCGGGCTCCGCGCCGCTTCAGAGCCGTCCGGGCCCATCGACGTGGGCAATGCAGGCACCCTCCTCCGCCTGCTTCCCGGATGGCTCGCGGGCCAGCCCTCGGGCACCTGGGTGATCGACGGGGACGAGTCCATCCGCCGCCGCCCCGTCGACCGGGTGGCCGAGCCGCTTGCCTTGATGGGCGCGTCCATCGCGGCCCGCGACGGGCGATTCTCCCCCTTCACCGTGGTCGGCTCCGAGCTGCACGGCATCGAGTACGAGCTCCCGGTGGCATCCGCACAGGTGAAGTCCTGCGTCCTGCTGGCGGGTCTGCTGGCCGACGGAACGACCACCGTGGTCGAGCCGGCCCCGAGCCGCGACCATACGGAGCGGATGCTGCTCCGCGCCGGCGCCCACGTCGAACGGGAAGGCGACCGCGTGTCCGTCGGGAGTCAGGACGAGCTCGGCCTCGAGGAGTTCCGCGTTCCGGGTGACCCGTCGTCCGCGGCGTTCATGATCGCCGCGACCGTGCTCGTGCCCGGCTCGCGACTGGTGGTGGAGGGAATGGGGTCCAACTGGACGCGCGTCGGGTTCCTGCGCATCCTCGAGCGTATGGGCGGGGTGATCGTCGGTCCACTCGAGTCGCCGGGCGTCCCTTTGACCGCGCACGAGCCGGTGTGCGAGCTCGACGTCTCCGCCGGACCACTCGACGCGACCACCGTCGAAGCCGCCGAAGTGCCGTTGGCGATCGACGAGCTGCCGCTCGTGGCGCTGCTCGGGTGCTTCGCCGAGGGGACCACCGTCGTGCGCGGCGCCCACGAGTTGCGGCTCAAGGAGTCAGACCGCATCGCCACGGTGGTCGACGGCCTCAAAGGACTCGGAGCGGAGATCGAGGCGACCGAGGACGGATTCGCCGTGACGGGGACGGGCGAGCTGTCCGGTGGACGCCTGGACGCGCACGGCGATCACCGCCTGGCGATGCTCGGCGCCGTGGCCGGGCTCGCCTCGCGAGACGGCGTTCAGGTGAACGGGATGGAGGCCGCTGAGGTGTCCTACCCCGGGTTCGTGGCCGACCTCGCCGCGTTGCTCGTCTCGTGAGCGACCGGGCGCGTCCGCTCACTCCTTCTCTCCAGTTGCGTTCGGATGCGCGGGAGCTGGAGATGTCGCGTCTCATAGTCTCAACGCCATGGTGATAGCGATCGACGGCCCTGCCGGGGCCGGCAAGTCGACCGTGGCGCGTGCCGCCGCGGCGGCGCTGGGCTTCACCTACCTCGACACGGGGGCGATGTACCGTTGCGTGGCGTTGGCCGCCGCCGAGTCGGGCGCCGGCGCTCCCACCCAGGTGGCCCGGACTTCGCGAATCGAGCTCGGGGAACGTGTGCTCCTTGACGGCCGCGACGTCACCGAAGCGATCCGGACACCCGAGATCTCCGAAGCGGCCTCGGAAGTCGCGCGGGACCCGGACGTGCGCGCCGCCCTCGTGGCCGTGCAGCAGGCCCTGCTCGCGGAAGGCGATTGGGTGGCCGAAGGTCGGGACATCGCGCTCGTGGTCGCGCCCGGCGCGGAGCTGAAGGTCTTCCTCACGGCCACCGAGCGCGAGCGCGCCCACCGCCGCGCCGCCCAGACCGGCGCGTCGGCTGAAGCGGTGCTGGCGCAACAGCGCGAACGCGACGCCCGCGACGCCACCGGACAGCGCTCCGTGAGCGAGCCCGCTCCAGGCGCCGTGCTCCTCGACACGACCGGCCTGGCGCTCGACGACGTCGTTACGCGAATCGTCGAGCTGGCCACCGAGGCGTCGGCATGAAGGTCGCCGTCGTCGGCTACCCCAACGTGGGCAAGTCCTCGCTCGTGAACCGCCTCACGCAGTCCAAGGAAGCCGTCGTGCACGAGCGGCCGGGCATCACCCGCGACCGCAAGGAGCTCCACACGGAGTGGAACGGCCGCAAGCTCACGCTGATCGACACGGGCGGAGTCGACCTCGAGGACGAGGACCCGCTCGCGGTCTCCATCCAGGACCAGGCGCGCGCCGCCCTGTCCGATGCCGAGGTGGCGCTGTTCGTGGTCGACGCGCGGGCCGGTTTGCGGCCGGGGGACGCGGAGCTCGCCGATCTCCTGCGCCGCGCTCACAAGCCCGTCGTGCTCGCCGCCAACAAGATCGACTCCGCCGCAGACCTGCCTCTCGCCGCGGAGTTCTACGCACTCGGCCTTGGCGAGCCGCAGGCGGTCTCGGCCGCGCAGGGGCTCGGCACGGGCGACCTGCTGGATCGCCTGTCGGCGCTCGCGCCGGAGGTTGAGCCTGACGACGAGGACGACGAAAAGGTGCGTCTCGCCGTGATCGGCCGGCCGAACGTCGGCAAGTCCTCACTGGTCAACGCCTTCCTGGGTCGCGAGCGCGTGATCGTCTCCGACGTCGCGGGCACGACCCGCGACGCGATCGACACCCCGATCGAAGTGGAGGGGCGCACCCTGATCCTCGTGGACACCGCGGGGATCCGTCGGGCGGCGAAGGTGTCGGAGTCGGTCGAGTACTACACGACGCTGCGCTCCCAGAGGGCGGCGGAGCGTGCCGACATCGCCCTGGTGGTCTGCGACGCCAACGACGGCGTGACCTCCCAGGACCTGCGCATCGCCGACCTGGCGATGCACTCGGGGTGCGCCACCGCGCTCGTGCTCAACAAGTGGGACACCACGAGCGGCGACGACTTCGACCTCGACTTCGAGCGCGCACGGGTGCATCAGAAGCTGCGCCTGCGCCCGAAGGTCCTGACGGCGTCCGCGCTGACGGGCCGCCATGTGAACCGGCTGCTGCAGGAGGCGCTCTCGCTCGCCGACCGCTACGCACACCGCGTTCCGACGCCCGAGCTCAACAAGTTCGTGGCCGACGTGGTGGCGTCGCGCTCGCCGCCGGCCAAGCAGGGCCATCGGCTCAAGATGCTCTACATGGCGCAGATCGGCACCCGGCCGCCCCGGTTCGCGATCCAGGTCAACTCCCGTCAGCGGGTGACGCGGGATTACGCCTACTTCATCGAGAACCGGCTCCGCGAGCGCTATAGCCTGGAGGGCATTCCGCTGGTGATCGACTTCGCGGAGCGCAAGCGTCGGACCCGGGCCGGTCAACCGGGCTGAAAGGGTGAGCCGGTAGTCTCCCACCGTCTATGACCCAGCTCAACGACAACGAGTACCTCTTCACGTCCGAGTCCGTGACAGAGGGCCATCCGGACAAGATCGCCGATCAGATCTCAGACGGTGTCCTCGATGCGGTCATGCGCGACGATCCGATGGGACGGGTCGCATGCGAGACGCTCGTGAACACGGGGCTGGTGGTGGTGTCCGGCGAGATCTCCACCGACACCTACGTCGACATCCCGCAGATCGTCCGCGACACCGTTCGCCGCATCGGCTACACGGACGCCGATCTCGGCTTCTCGGCGGACTCCTGCGCGGTGCTCAACGCGATCGACAAGCAGTCGGCCGACATCGCGCAAGGCGTCAACAAGGCGTACGAGACGCGGACGGATCCTTCCGACGACGATCAACTCGACGTGGCCGGCGCGGGCGACCAGGGAATGATGTTCGGCTACGCCTCGAACGAGACCGACGAGCTGATGCCCTTGCCGATTCACCTGGCGCACCGGCTCGCCAAGCGGCTCGCCGACGTGCGCCGCGCGGGGTCGGTGCCCTACCTGCGCCCGGACGGCAAGACCCAGGTCTCCGTCCGCTACCGCGACGGGCGCCCGGTCGAGATCGAGAAGCTGCTCATCTCCACCCAGCACAAGGAGGGCGCGGAGTCGCTCATCCCGGATGACCTCTGGGAGCACGTGGTCGAGCCTGTCCTGCCACGCGATCTGTACGACGCCAAGAAGCTGCGCAAGAACTTCCTCGTCAACCCGACCGGGCGCTTCGTCATCGGCGGCCCGGTGGGAGACTGCGGTCTGACGGGCCGCAAGATCATCGTCGACACCTACGGCGGCATGGCGCGCCACGGCGGCGGTGCCTTCTCGGGCAAGGACCCGTCCAAGGTCGACCGCTCGGCCGCCTACGCCGCGCGGTACGTGGCCAAGAACATCGTGGCTGCGGGGCTCGCCGACCGGGCCGAAGTGCAGGTCGCCTACGCCATCGGCGTCGCTCATCCCGTGTCGGTGATGGTGGAGACCTTCGGGACGGAGAAGGTCGGCCGTGGACTCATCGCGCAGCTCGTCGACGAGCACTTCGACCTGCGCCCCGGCGCCTTCCGCGAAGACCTCAAGCTGCACCGGCCGATCTATCAGAAGACCGCGGCATACGGCCACTTCGGCCGCGAGGACGCCGACTTCACCTGGGAGAAGACCGACAAGGCGGAGACGCTGCGCGCGGCTGCGGGGCTGGACGCGGCTGTCGCGTAAGCGGGGTTTCGCCCAGGCCGGCGTCGCAAGCTCCGCCTTATGCGGGTTTCGCCCAGGCCGGCGTCGCAAGCTCCGCCTTATGCGGGTTTCGCCCAGGCCGGCGTCGCAAGCTCCGCCTAATGCGGGTTTCGCCCAGGCCGGCGTCGCAAGCTCCGCCTAATGCGGGTTTCGCCCGGCCGGCGTCGCAAGCTCCGCCTCTGGGCGACGTTACTCATCTAGCCGACGTCTCATCACGCTGACCGCGTCGGAGCTCTCGTCCATGAGCAGATAGCGGCGTCCGAGCTTGTGGGCGACCGCGCCGAGGGTCCCCGAGCCGGCGAAGGGATCCAGGCACAGGTCGCCCGGGCGAGACGAGGCCTGGACCATCCGGCGCACGAGGCCCTCGGGCTTCTGCGTCGGATAGCCCGTCTTCTCGTTCCCCGTCGGCGAGACGATGGTGTGCCACCAGGTGTCGGTCGGGAGCTTGCCGCGCTCCGCCTTCTCCGGGGTGACGAGCCCCGGGGCCATGTACGGCTCGCGGTCCACGGCTCCTGAGTCGAAGTGGTAGGCGGCTGGATTCTTGACGTAGACGAGGATCGTGTCGTGCTTGGCCGGCCAGCGGCGCCGGCTCCGGGCGCCGTAGTCGTAGGCCCAGATGAGCTCGTTGAGGAAGCTCTCACGGCCGAACAGCTCGTCGAGCGCGAGCTTGACGTAGTGCGCCTCGCGGTAGTCGAGGTGCACATAGAGCGTGCCGGTCTCGTCGAGCGTCCGCCGCACCTCCGCGAGCCGCGGCATCAGGAAGCCCAGGTAGTCGTCGAAGGAGTCGCGGTAGGAGGACTGCTCGAGCAAGCGGGTGGCGTAGCGACGCCCACCGAACCCGGTGCGGTCTCCTGCGTCGGGATCCGCCGCCACCGTGGCCAGCGTCCGGCGGGTCTGCCTGCGGCCCGTGTTGAACGGCGGGTCGGCGTAGGCCATCTGCACGGTGCCGTCGGGCACCTCGGCCAGGAGCGCGAGGTTGTCTCCCAGCCTGATCGTCACTGCCGGTCGCGCCACTCCGCGAGCTCGCGCAGGGGCGCAAGGTCATAGCCGCTCCCGTCGCCCCCGATGCCCATGATGAAGTGGGTGACGCCGGCGTCTCGCAGGCCCTCGGCCTGC
>JACCYI010000088.1 GCA_013696535.1 Solirubrobacterales bacterium | reverse complement strand
GTCGTCGAGGACCTGGTTGAACGCGTCGCTGGTGTATTGGCTGCCGGCGTCGGAGTGATGGACGAGCTCGACGTCGGCGCCGGCGTGGCGGCGGGTGAGCGCCATCCGCAGCGCGTCTAGGACGAGGTCGGTGCGCATGTGGCTGGCGAACTGCCAGCCGACGATGCGGCGGCTGTAGACGTCGATGACGAAGCTGAAGAACACGACGCCTTCCCAGCAGCGCAGGTAGGTGAAGTCGGCCAGCCACAACGCGTCCGGGCGCGTGGCGGTGAAGTCGCGGTTGACGAGGTCCGGCGCGCGCCTCGCGGACGGGTCCGCGGTAGTGGTTCGCCACGGCTTGCCGCGCCGCTTGGCGCCCTGGATCCCATGCTGGCGCATCAGCCGTTTGACGTGGTCGCGGCCGACTCCGACGCCTTGGCGGTCAAGCGCGAGCCACAGCTTGCGGTACCCGTAGGCGCAGTAGTTCGCCGCGTGCGTCGCCTCGATCAGCTCGAGCAGCCGCTCGTCTTCGATCACGCGCGCCGACCGCGCGCCGGTCTTGCGGTGGTAGTACGCGGACGCCGACACGCCCAGGACCCGGCAGATCGCCTCGACGCCGAAGCGAGCGCGATGCCCATCGACGAACACGCTCACCTCGTTCGGTCTGCGTCGAGCCGGGTCGCGAAAAACACGCTCGCCGATTGCAGGATCTCGTTCGCGCGCCGCAGCTCGAAGACCTCCGCGCGCAACGCACGGATCTCCTCGCGCTCCGCCGTGGTCGGCAGATCCGGGCGTAATCCCTCATCGGCCTGCGCCTGACGCACACGCTTGCGCAGCGTCTCGGGATGCATCCCGAGATCACGCGCGACCGCCGCGATCGGCCGGCCGCTGTCCAACGCCAGCCGCACACCACGCGCCACCAGCTCATCCGGATACTTCTTCGGTCGGGCCATTACAGAAGTGCCTTCCCTCTCCCGAGGACCGAAACCCTCGATTGGAAGTCTCCGTCAAACCCAGCCTGCCTCAAGGTGGCGGAGTCGTCGGTCTGATGGGTTGCGGTTGCGCCACGCGATGTAGCGGCGGATGAGGCGGGCCTGGGTGGCGTGGTCGGGGTGGTCGGTGCCGGCGAGCGTGAAGTATCTGAGCGCCCGGAACTGCGCTTCGATGCGGTTCAGCCAGGAGCCGTAGAACGGCGTGTAGGCGAGTTCGACGTTGTTGGCGGCGGCCCAGTCGCGCATCTGGGCGCCGAGGTGCGGGCTGAAGTTGTCAAGCACTAGATGCAGCCTGATGTGGGGCGGGTGCAGCGAGCGGATGTAACGGCAGAACGCGAGGAACTCGACGCGGCCCTTGCGGGTCTTGATGTGCCCGTAGAGGCGGTCGGAGCCGACGTCGTAGGCGGCGATCAGATGCCGGACGCCGTGCGGGCGGTTGTAGGTCGCGCGGATCCGCCGCGGCTTGGCTCTGGGCGCCCAGCTGTAGCCGCCGGGCTGGGGTTGCAGATTCAGCGGGCCGAACTCGTCGAGGCAGATCACGACCGCCTCGCCGCGGTCGGCGAGCGCGTAGAGCTCGACGATGCGGTGCGCTTGGCCTCGAAGTCAGGGTCGTTTGAGCGCTTCCAGGTCCTCACGGCTTGAAAGCGGACGCCCTCCTCAACGCAGCAGCACACGCAGGCCTTCGTGGGAGATGTCCGTCACCACCCCCTCGGCGACGAGGTAGTCGGCCAGCTTGGCCAGGCTCCACGTCGCAAACGGCTGATCGAGGTTCTGCGGATCGGTCAACGCGACACGCTTGATCTCTTGGCGCTTGGGCAACGTGAACGTCTGCGGCCGGCCGCCCTTGTAGCGCGGATAGAGCGCGTCGAATCCGTCGCGGTTGAAGTTGTGGATCACGTCGCGGACGGTGTCGGGATCGGTGAACACGACACCGCTGATCGCCGGCGGCGCCATGCCTTGGGCCGACAGCAACACGATCTGCGCCCTGCGCCACGTCACGACCGATCCCGACGTTCGGCGCACGATGCGCAGCAGCCGCTGCCCCTCCTCGTTGCTGATCTCGCGCAGCGTCACACGGACCGCCACGACGACCCCTCTCTCGGCATGATGAACATGCCCAGGGATTCGCCCTCACCCGCCAGCCTCCTGGATTATGGAAACCCGGCAAACGTTGCCGGGCGCACCACTAGCCCGGCGGCGACCCTGCGCCGCCCGTCGGTACGCAGGCCTAGCGCCAAACGTAAGCCCCCGCGCGGCCTGAACCTGAGCGTACCC
>JACCYI010000008.1 GCA_013696535.1 Solirubrobacterales bacterium | reverse complement strand
GTCGGCGGGGGCGGCGGCGGCGCGCCGGCCGCTTGCCGGCCAGGGCGGAGGCGGGCCAGCAGGCTCATTCGAACGTCTGGCCTCCGCCGCTGCCGCCACCGGCGGGCTTTGAGTCCTTGGGGGGCGGCTTGCCGGGCGTGACGATCGTCTTCGGGAGCTTGGCCGACTTCTTCTGATACTCCTCGGGCGAAGCCTTGTCCAAGTCCTGGATGGCCTTCGCCCCCTTTGCCTGCTCGGCTTTGCTCGGCTCCTTTGTCTTCCCGGAGGCCTGATTGGAGTCCTTGGTGGTGGAGGCGCTGGCGGGGTCCTTGTCGGAGGCGACCTCGACCACCTTGGCGTCCGGGAACGCCTTCTTGAGCTTCGACAACTCCTTGCGGGCGGCTCCGCGGTCGGCGAACTGGCCGGAGAAGATCACGTACTGGCCAGGGTCAAGCGTCGCGTATAGATCGGAATCCAGAGCGCCGGCGTTCTGCGCCCCGCTCGTCACGGCGGCCTGCTTTGCGGTGGCCACCGCCGCGGCGTCGGTTCCCTCCTTCGCAAGCGTCTGCAACTGCACGGTGAAGCCCCGCTTGCCTTCGGGCCAGTCCGAGGTGAACGCCGCCGGTGTACCAGCGGTGGCTCCACTTCCCGTGGCTGCCGCGCCCGTGCCGCCCACCGTCACGACCGACGGAGCGGCGGCGGTCGGCGGCGGATTGTCGTTTCCTGCACGGCCGATCAGCACGCCGACCAGCAGGGCGAGCAGCAGGCACGCCACACCGCCCGCCACACCGGCGTTCAGCGTCCGGCTTGCAAGGGTCGGCGGCGGCGCCGTGTAAGTCGTGGTCACGATGTCCGGCTCCGCTGAGGCGGTCGGGCCGATCGCCCGGGATGCCGGATCGGACTGAAGGCCGGAGAGCACGGCGGGAAAGCCGGCGCGCCGGTCGCCGCAGGCGAGGCAGTAGCGCTGGTCGCGGGCCAAGGGCGCCCCGCAGTTCGAGCACGGCTCCGTCTCGTAGGCCAACGCGTCCGTCCTCGGAAGCGGCCGCGAGTCATGCATCTCGGTCATTTCTCCTCCTGGAGCACCGATGGGGGTGCGAAGATGCGGATGCGCGCCCGGTTGGGCTTGCCGATCCAGAACACCTTGAACCGCGCGCTCTTGCCGGGCTTGACCGTCTCAATCCCCGCTCGCCCCGCGGCGACCACCCTGGTGCCGACGAGCGCCACCGCGAACAGCGTGAGGTTGCGCTGCGTCACGCGTGAGGTGTTGCGGACCTTGCCGCTGGTGACCACGCCATCGGGATCGACGGCCTGCTTGAGCTTGGACACGACCATGCGAGGTGCCTGTTCGGGCGCGCGATCCTCCGGCAGGCCGATCTTCGCCTGGACGTTGCGCGGCTTCTCTGCGCGCACCTGGTCGTTCACCCAGTAGGCGCGTTCGCCCGGTCGCACGAGCGGAACGTGATTCAAGCTCTCCGCGAGGCCTGCTGCGTCGTTCGTGAAGGCCGGACCATCACCGCGCTCACTGACCGTGATCGAGACGGGCAGCGAGGCCTGCACAGACTTGGCGCTCGATCGCAGCTCGACCACCGCGGCCGTCCCGTATTTGTCGTGCACCACCGCGGTGCGCACGACCTTGACCGCGGGATTGCGCTTGGTCACCTTGGTCCCGGTCTCAAGGACTGCCTTCTTGGCCTTGGCGGCCAGACGGGCAGACTTCTCCTGCGTCGTCTCACAACCGGCGATCATGACCGCGACGGCGGTGATGGCCAGGAGCAGGCCCGCACGCCGCGCCCTCATCCGAATACCCCGCGGACATAGTCCCGCGTCCGCTTGGCGCGCGGCGCGCCGAACACCTGGTCCGCGGGCCCGTACTCGACGAGCTCACCCAGGTACATGAAGGCGACCTGGTCGGCGACGCGGTATGCCTGCTGCAGGTTGTGGGTAACGATGACGACGGCGAGTTGATCGCGAAGGCCGACGATCAGCTCCTCGATGACCTCCGTCGAGCGCGGATCAAGCGCCGAGCAGGGCTCGTCGAGCAGCAGGACCTCCGGGCGCGCCGCGAGCGCACGGGCGATGCACAGCCGCTGCTGCTGTCCTCCGCTCAAACGGAGGGCTGGATGGTCGAGGTCATCCGCCACCTCGTCGTGGAGGCCCGCGCGCTGGAGCGCCTCGATCACCGCGGGTCTCAGGTCATTCCGTCGTGGTCGCCGCGACGCCTGCTCGCGCAACGCGTATGCGACGTTGTCGAACACACTCATCGGGAAGGGGTTCGGCTGCTGGAAGACCATGCTCACGCGCCGCCGCAGGCGGGTGACCTCGACTGCGTCGACGTCTTCACCATCCAGGGTCAGTCGCCCGGACCGGCGGGCGGTGGGCGTGAGCTCGGTCAAGCGGTTGAGGGTCCGCAGGAGCGTCGTCTTGCCACACCCGGAAGGTCCGATCAACGCGAGCACCTCGCCTTGGCGGACGGGAAGCGTGACGTCGGAGACGGCGAGCTTCTCGCCGTAGCTCACGCTCAGGCCATCCACGCGCATCCGCTCATGCGTAGCGACGCTCGAGGGCGGGCGGCGCCGTGCCACCGCCGTCGCGGCGTGGCCGTTCTCCTGCGGGCCGCGGGCCGGCGCCTGCACGACGGTCGGTGCCGCGTCCAGCGCGATCCGCCGGATCGGCGGCGGGATCATCTCGTCCATGGTGTCCGCCGCCGTCGCGCGAGGAAGTCGATGGTGAAGTTCAGGGCGATCACCGTCAGCAGCAGTACGAAGGCCGCCGCGTACGCCTTCTGGGACGCGTTGCCCTCCCCCGCCGGCGAGTTGTTGTAGACGTAGCTCGTAAGGGTCGAGCCTGTGCCGCGGAGATCGCCGACCAGCGGAGGCCCTTCGACACGCTGGAGCTGCAGGCTCGCGCCGAGCAGGATGACGACGATCGCGGTATCGCCCGCGATCCGCGCCATGCCGAGCACCGTGCCGGTGGCGATTCCCGGCCGGGCGGCCGGGAGCAGAACACGCCGGATAGTGGCGGCCTTGGTCTTGCCGAGCGCGTAGGACGCCTCCCGCACGTGGCGCGGCACGGCCTGGAGCGCCTCACGAGTCGAGCCCTGCACGTAGGGCAGCGCGATCAGCGACATCATCGCTCCCGCGGTCAGGAAGGAGCGCCCGAACACGGCGTTCCCCTGGGCCGTGAAGGACATCCAGGCGAAGAGGTCCTGCTGGAAGAGCAGGAGGCCGAAGATGGCCAGCACGATGCTCGGCGTGCCGGCGATCACCTCGATGCCGGATTCGACCGTACGAGCCAGCCAGGAGGGCCGGCCGAACTCGGTGAGCCACACCGCGGTGACGATGCCCAGCGGCACCGCGATCATCGAGCCGATCACGATGAGCCCCAGCGTGCCGATCAGCGGATCGAGGAAGCCGCCCGACCTGCTCTGGTCCGAGTCAGCCAGCGGCCGCGTCCACAGGAGCTCGGGTTGGAGGAACCGCAGCCCCTGGTAGGCCATGTACGCGACGATGGCGACCGCCAGCGCGCAGAGCAGGAGGCCGGCCGCCCAGCAGAGCCCGAGAGCGATGCGGTCCGT
>JACCYI010000050.1 GCA_013696535.1 Solirubrobacterales bacterium | reverse complement strand
CATGGGAGCCGCCGGGCGAGCACGGGCACGATTGGCTGGCCGAAGCTCTCCGGCTTGGCGAGGAACTCGAGCTGTGACCGGCGTCCGCCGCCTCATCGTCAACGCCGACGACTTCGGCCGCAGCACGGCGATCTCAGCCGGCATCATCCGTGCGCACGTCGACGGGATCGTGACGAGCGCCAGCTTGATGGTCCGTCATGCCGGGGCGGCGGAAGCCGTCGCCGCCGCGCTCGGGCACCCCGGGCTGGATCTGGGGCTGCACGTCGATCTGTGCGAATGGGAGCCGGTCGGGGAGGAGTGGCTGGCCACGTACGTCGTCGTCGATATGAGCGACCGCGAAGCGGTCGCCGCCGAGATCGCGGCCCAGCTCGAGCGGTTTCGCGAGCTGGTGGGCGCGGATCCCACCCACCTCGATTCGCATCAGCACGTGCATCGCGACGAGCCCGTTCGCTCGGTCGCGATGGCGACGGCAGCCGCCCTCGGGGTGCCGCTGCGCCAGACCGGAGCCATCGAGTACTGCGGCGCCTTCTACGGACAGGGCCGGCGTGGGGCCGAGCTTCCGGAGGCCATCACGCCCGCCGCGCTGGCCGGACTCATCCGCGAGCTCGACGATGGCGTGACCGAGCTCTGCTGCCACCCCGCGACCGAGGCGGAGTCCTTCACGTCCTATTCCGCCGAGCGACCGCTCGAGTTGCTGGCGCTGTGCGCTCCGGACGTCCGCCGGGCGCTCCGCGAAGCCGGCGTGCAGCTGTGCAACTTCTCGCAGCTGCACCCAGCCTCCCGCTCGGCTCGATGAGCTCTGACGAGAAGCGGCGGGCCGTCGTAGCTCAGATCCCGACCATCTCTCGCAGGCGCGACACCGCCCACTCGTTGTACGCCCGCTCATAGTGGAAGGGCTCGAGGGCCCACTTGTGATCATGATCTGCGAAGTGACAGGCAGGATCGGGGCCGAGAACCGGCCCCTGGCCACCGAGGCTCGCCACGACCGCGTCGTAGTGGGCCTCAAGCGCCCGGTTGTGGCGTTCGGCGAAGGCGGCACGGGGCGCCGGAAAGTCCTCGATCAGGTCACCTCGCCGGTATCGCGTGAGCCAGAGCGCGCGATGCAGGATCACGCGCTCCGCCGGGATGATCTCTCCGAGACGCTGCGCGAAGGACGTGGTCGCCTCGTCGAACAGCTGCGATGCCTCCGCCGTGAGCCTGCGGACCGGGGTGAAGTCGAAACGCTCACACGCGCCCAGGCCCGCACTCGAGAAGGCCGACGATTCAGTGACGAACGACCCGCCCGTCCGCAGCACGTCGAAACGCTCGTCGATGAGGTCCACGACGACCCAGTCGGGCGCGAGTGCCTCGATCTCCTCGAAGAACGTCTTATTGAAGTCGGCCATCACCGCGCGCCGCTGATACGCCGACTCGAGCGGCACGTCCGCCTCGTCGAGCGCGACGCGGGCGGCCACCGCGCTGATGATCGACGACCGCGAGGCGTAGTGCACGTGCGAGGAACGCAAGATCCCATCCTCGAAGAGGTCGCGCGTCACGCAGCTTCCGAAGATGGCGATACGCACCCCCATCAGTCTAGGCGGGCCCTCACCCGGGATGGCCTGGGTGCGTGCCGTCGGGTGTACGTCGCGCATACGCCTCGTCGAGTCGGGCGATCCGATCGGCATCGACGACAGAACGGGGTCCTCTGGACAGTTGATATGGCAACGATGTCGCGAACGACGTGGATCGCGACACGTCTCCCGGGCCCGTTCGTACACGGGCCGCCAGCAGCACGCCACCCAGGAGGTCTCATGTCCATCCTCACCATCGTCATCATCGTGCTCGTCGTTCTCCTGATCCTTGGTGTGCTGGGGCGCGGGCGCCTGTAGCGGCATCGCGTTGCGTGCCGAGCGCTTCGGCCATCTGCCCGTGTGATCGGCACCTCTCGGTGTCGCACGCAACGGATGCGTCAGGCGGCTCAACACGGCAACGCCTTCGACAGCGCCTCAGGATCGAGGCCACAGACCCGATTAAGGACGTGGTGCTGCCGGTCGCTTGCATGCGGCCGGCTGCACGCAGGGCCGATCGCGGTTCGATCCCTGAAAGCGTCACGTCGGGTTGTCATATGAGCGTCGAAGTCAAAGATCATCCGTTCGATGAGGTGCTGTCCTGCGCTCGTGCCGGCGCGGATTGGGCGTGGATCCGCGTTCACGACGAATTGGCGCACAAGGTCGTCGGATACCTGAGGGCGCACGGCATCGCCGATCCCGAGGATGTGGCCGGAGAAGTCTTCCTCCAGGTCGTGCGCGGCCTGCCCGACTTCGAAGGAGGCTGGCGTGATTTCTGCGCGTGGACGTTCACGATCGCCCATCGTCGCCTGGTCGACGATCTCCGGCGCCGGCGTCGGAGACCGGTCGAGGTGGCGCCGGCTGACGTGGTCGAAGCCGCCTCGGGCATCGGCGGCGACGTCCTCGAGGACGTTGAGGCGCGGATGGCGGACGCGTCGGTGCGAGCGGCGATAGACCAACTGCCGCCCGACCAGCGCGCCGTCGTGCTGCTCCGGATCATCGGCGATCTGACCGTCGAAGAAGTCGCGCGGGCGCTCGAGAAGCGGCCCGGGGCGGTCAAGGCCCTGCAGCGACGCGGCCTGCATCGCCTGGAAAGGGCGTACCCCTTTGAGCAAGCGTAGCGATAGCGGTGATGAGCAGGCCGTGAACCCGCGGCCTCCAGCACAACGCTCTCCGAAGGAGACCCCTATGCGCTTCAAGACCACCGTTGCCTCGCTGGCCGCCGCCGCGGCGATGCTGACGACACCCGCGCTGGCTTCTGATCAGCTGCCCGAGACCCATGGCAAGGCGGTCGCACCCGGACAGCTGTGCAAGTCGCAGTCGCACAAGAAGACCCATCACGGCAAGGGCAAGAGCCCCTTCGCCGCCTGTGTCACCGGCGCCAAGCGCGCCCAAGCCGAGTCCGCCGCTGGGACGGCGACCAAGACGGCGCCCGGTCAGCTGTGCAAGAACCAATCCCACAGGAAGACCGCGACCGACAAGAAGAGCCCGTTCGCATCGTGCGTGACCGGCGCCGCCAAGGCTCAGCAGAGCCACACCGCCTAGCTCCACCGGCTGCGCGTGTCGCCTGACGATCAGCTCGATGTCGTCCCGGGCCTCGCGGATGCGGTGCGCCGTGCATACG
>JACCYI010000046.1 GCA_013696535.1 Solirubrobacterales bacterium | reverse complement strand
GAGGCCGCCGGCTGGCACACGGTCAACGTCAAGTACGGTCGTCGCCTCGACGCGCTCTTCGCCCGGGAGGGAGGGGAGGGGCTCCGGCGGCGAATAGACCGCATGCCCAACGAGGAGTACCAGCACCTTCTGCGCGTTCCCATCGAGGAGGTGCGGCGCGAACTGCCGGGCGAGGGGGGGGATCGCGCCGGGCTCGAGCGGCTCGTCTCAGACCTCGACGACGCCGAGCTGCGCGCGGCCCTGCGCGATCTCGGCGGCCACGACCTGGAGGCCCTGCTCGACGCCTATCGGCAGGCGGACGCGGTCACCGACCGGCCCTCCGTGGTGTTCGCCTACACGATCAAGGCCTGGAGCCTGCCCACCGAGGGCCATCCCGCCAACCACTCGGCGCTGCTGTCCGCCGAGCAGTGGTCGGCGCTCGCCGACGACCTCGGAGCCGATACCGGCGACCCGTGGCGCCGGTTCGAGCCGGGAAGTCGTGAGGCGGAGCTCTGCGCCGCGGCGGCGGAGCGCCTCGAGCGCGACCCCATCCCACCCGTCACGCCCCCGGCGGTGCCCGAGACCCTCGAGCGCGATCACAAGGGAACCGTCTCTACCCAGCAGACCCTCGGGCGCTTCTTCGTCGACCTCGCCCACGCCGCCCCCGAGGTCGCCGCCAGTGTGGTGACCGTGAGCCCGGACGTCGCCTCGTCCACCAACCTGGGTGGCTGGATCAACCGGGTCGGCATCTGGAGCGTCGGGGATCGGATCGACTGGTTCGCCGACGACACCGACACCCTCGTGCGCTGGCGCGAGAGCGACCAGGGACAGCACATCGAGCTCGGGATCGCCGAGGTCAACCTGGTGGGCCTGCTCTCAGAGCTCGGAGCCACCTGGTCGCGTGACGGGCAGCCCCTGCTGCCGATCGGCACCATCTACGACCCGTTCGTGGCCAGAGCGCTCGAGCCGTGGTCGTTCGGCATGTACGCCGGCGGACAGTCGATCCTCGTGGGCACTCCTTCCGGGGTGACGCTCGCGCCTGAAGGCGGCGCACACCAGTCGATCGTCACGGCGTCGATCGGAATCGAGCAGCCGGCCTGCGTCGCGTGGGAGCCGTGCTTCGCGCAGGACCTGGAGTGGACGCTGCTGTCCGCGCTGGGACGACTCGGGCGACCGGACGGGACGTCGGCGTACTTCCGTCTGAGCACGCGGCCGATCGACCAGGCCCTCGCGCTGGCGCCGACGGATCCGGCGGGCCGTGCCGCCCGCCGCCGCGCGGCCGTGGCCGGTGGCTACCGCTTGACTGCTGCGCCCAAGTCCCCGCAGGTCGCACTGGTCGGCGTCGGGGCCCTGATGCCGGAGATCATCGCCGCCGCGGACATCTTGAAGGCGGCGGACGTCCAGGCGGACGTCATCTGCCTCACGTCGCCGGACCTTGTCTTCCGAGCGCTTCAGGCGCGCCAAGGGCTCGGCGAGGGCGATGATACGGTCCTCGTCGATCTGTTCCCTGCCGATCGGGCGGCACCGATCGTCACCGTGCTCGACGGCCATCCGCACACGCTGGCGTTCCTGGCCGCCGTGAACGGCACGCGGATCGCCAACCTCGGTGTCAGCGGGTTCGGCCAGTCAGGTGACGTCGGCGATCTCTACGAGCACTTCGGTATCGACACTGAGACCATCGTCGGCGCAGCGCTGGACCTCATCGCCTGAGCGGGCATCCGTCGCCCAGGCTGCTCACCAAGCGCCTCTCAGGTGGGCCGCTCGGACTTGACGTCGTAGAGGGCTGCGTCGGCGCGCGCGATCAGGGACGCGAGCGTATCGTCGGCGAGCTCCGCCAGCCCGGCGCTGATCGACGCGCCCGGCCGGCGCGCGTCGAGGGCATCCTGAATCTCTGCAACCCGCCTGGTCGCCACTTCGAGGGTCGTCTCAGACAGCGCGCAGACGAACTCGTCGCCTCCCCAGCGCACCGTCACGTCGTATGAGCGCATCGTCGAGATCACCGCCGTGGCCACGTCAAGCAGCAGGGCGTCCCCTTCGGCGTGGCCCTGATGGTCGTTGAGGACTTAAGCCCGTCGACGTCGATGAGGGCGAGGACCAGCGACCGGCCCGACCGGCGCGAGCGTTCGATCTCACGCGTGAGGGCCATCTCGCCCGTCCCGCGCCGGAATACGCCGGTCAGCTCGTCCAAGCCGGCGTAGTCGCGATCTGACGCGGCCTGCTCGCGGTCCGCCGCCGATGATTCGCGGTCAGCCGCCGCCGCCATGCGCTCGAGCGCCGACAAGTGCCGGGCAGAGGCACCGGAGACTCGCAAGGCTCTGAGCGGAGCGAACGTAGAGCCAGAGTCGTCGCCTTGGCGTTCTAGGGGCTCGGCCGCCCGGTCGCGCTCGTCTGCGCCCTCGTCACGCGCCTTGGCGATCCGATCGCGGGTCGCGGCGGTGATGTCCCGGATCCTGGCCACCTCGTCGCACTGGGCCGCGGTGGCCAGCCGTTGCGCGGTCGTCCTTGACCGGTCGGCCGCCGCGGAGTCACGTTCGCGACTCGTCGCGATGCGCTCCAGGCGCGACGTCTCGTGCGCTTCGTCGGCCGTCGTGGAATCGGGGCTACGAGACAGCTCGAGATCCGCCGAAGCCTGGTCGCGGTCCGAAGCTTGCTGATCTCGAACGGCGAGCGCCTGATCGGCATCGGAGGTGACTTGATCGGCATCTGACGCCGTCTGATCGCAATCGGCTTGTGTCTGATCCAGATCCGACGCCGACTGGTCGGCGTTCTGTGCGGTCCGGGCCTCGGTCTCGCGCCGCAGGTCCTCGGTCACCTGGGCCACCGCCTCGTTGTCGCGGTGCTCGGGGCAGCCCTGTTCATGGGTCTGATCGGTGGTGGAGAGCTGGCTGATTAAGCGGGTCTGCATGTCCTGCGCCGTTCGCCGGAGCGTCCGAGTCGCCCCGTTGATTCAACCTATCGGTGCCACAGGCAGATATCTGAAGCGATGGACAGACGATCGAGGCGGCCGACCCGGCTCAGCTGGCGGCCGGTGCGTCAGTGCGGTGCCCGCGGTGCAGCTGCAATGCATGGACCAGCGGCGCGGAGAGAAGAAGCGCCCCATGAGTAAGGGAACCCCTGACTCATCTCGGATCCGGATGCCCCGCCTGTCGATCGGAAGGGCGCGCGCTATTGAATAGCCGCGCGAGCTTCGTTTCGACCGTCGAGATGCAGACCACGTGCTCGTCGCCCGAGGGCTCGGACACCTCGACGCCTATCCAGCACGCACGCGGACGGCGAAACGCGACTTCGAGAGCGACAGGGACGACGCAGCGGGCCAGCGCGGGGTGCTCGCGCAGGCGCGCCTCGACGGCTCGGGGCGCGCGGTCCTCACCGTGAGACCAGAGACGTAGCGGCCCCACGGACTGCCATGCGTTGGCCGCTCCGAGCTCGATGTGGTCCAGCTCAGCTGGTGATCCGCCGGCCAGCGTGGCGAGCGCCAGCCCCGGATCCGCCGGGTCGATCGCGGCGACATGGACGACCCCCTCCACGAAATCCGCGCGCTCGCTCGCGAGCTCTCGCGTCCGGCGTGCCCCGACGAACACGAGCGGGCGCCCGAGCCACTCGAATTCGACGGCCACGTCGGCGTCGGCCGGGCCGGCGTCACAGACGAGTGAACGGGCACCGGCGGCGTCCGTCGGCATCTCGATGCTGCGGGACTCCTCCCAACGCCCGGCGACCGCCACCTGAAGGATGCGCCGGCGCCCCGTCGCCGACCACCCGTCGAGCAGTGCTTCGACCGCCTGGTGGCTGGTCGGGAGGGCAAACATCGCCGTAGCCTCGCACGGTTAGGGCAGACTCACGAGCCGGCTCATGGCGTCACGGCCCAGCGGATCGCCGCGCGTAATGCCCCCGACCTCCGCGAAGTCTCGGTCGGCGTGGGCCCGCTTTGGATCTACCCTTAAGGGCATGGGTCTGCTTACCCGCGAGCTCGACCCTGATCCAGCGCTGCGCGGGGTCGTACGCCGCGCAACCTACTTCGAGGAGCGCTCGGCGGGGCCGATGCGCCGCGTCGAGGGTCCGATGCTGGGAGTCGTGTTGCTCTTCTCGCTCGGACCGGACATCGAGGTCGCCGGGGAGCGGATCGGCTCCTTCGCGGCCGGCCTGTGGGATCGGCCGGTCACGACCGGGCACTTCGGCGAGCAGCGCGGCTACCAGCTCTATCTTGATGTGCTCGGCGCGCGCCGGCTGCTGGGTGTGCCAATGAGTGAGTTGTCTAACCGGCTCGTTCCTCTCGAGGATCTCCTCGGACGACAGGCGGACGAACTGACAGAGCGCCTAGCCGGAGCCGGGGATGTCGACGGGTGTCACGCGCTGGCGCAGGCGGCGCTCGCGCGTCGCCATGTGGAGGGCCATCCGGCCGCGCCTGAGGTCGCCTATGCGCTCGATCGCGTGCGCGCAAGTCGGGGCGCCGTGCGCGTCGAGGCGCTCGCGGCCGAGGTCGGCTGGAGCGCTCGGCACCTCGCGACTCGCTTTCACGCGGACGTCGGCTTGGCGCCCAAGGTGGTCGCCCGGCTCGCGCGCGTCGAGCACGCGGTCGCCCTGCTGCGCGCCGGTCGGCCACTCGCCGACGTTGCCTACGCGGGCGGCTACGCCGATCAGCCCCACTTCAATCGCGAGTTCCGCGCTCTGGTCGGCTGCACGCCGGGCGAGTTCCGATCTGTGCAAGACACCCCGGTGCCGGCGTGAGAGCCTGATGCCATGAAGCTCTATCCCACGCTCCGCTATGAAGATCCCCGCGCCGCCCACGATTGGCTGCACCGCGCGCTCGGTTTCGAGTCCGTGGCCGTCCACGAGGACGGCGGCATCGTTCAGCACGCCGAGATGCGCTGGGGCGAAGACCTGATCATGTTCGGCGCACCCAGCGAGAAGTTCCCGATCAGTCCCGCCACGATCTACGTCACCTGCGAAGACCCCGACGCGGCCTACGCCCGGGCCAAGGAGGCCGGAGGCGACATCACGATGGAATTGGTCGACCAGGCCTACGGCTCGCGGGAGTTCTCCGTGCGCGACCCCGAGGGCCACACCTGGAGCTTCGGTACCTACGAACCGCGCTGACCGACAGGATGCGCCGAAGGAGAGCGGGCGAACGTGGTTCGTTCTCGGAAGCAGGTCCACATAACGTGCATTAGCGAGCATTGAAACGCTGCGCTTCGCTGCGGCACTCCCGCCCTACACGGACTGGTTCAGCTGGATACGGCTTCGGCTTCGGTTGCGGCGAGAGGTGGGTCGGGTTGGGGATGGCTGCGGACGTAGTCGAGGACCGTGGAGACGATGCCGGCAAGCGGGACGGCCAGGAAGACGCCGATGATGCCGGCGGTCACGCCGCCGAGGGCGAGGGCGAGGATGATCACGGCCGGGTGCAGGTTGACCGTGCGGCTCATGAGTATCGGGTAGAGCAGATGGCCTTCGATCTGCTGGACGAGAACGATCACCCCGAGCACGATCAGCGCCGCGACCAGGCCATTGAAGACGAGTGCGATCAACACGGCGGCAAGACCAGCCAGGAACGCGCCGATCAGGGGCATGAAGGCACCGACGAACGTCAGGATCATCAGCGGGACGACGAGTGGTACGCCGATGATCAGCAGCGCGATGCCGATCAGGACGGCGTCCACGAGCCCGACGAGGGCGATACCGCGGACGTAGCCTGAAAGCGCGGCGAAGATTCGAGCTCCGAGTTCGTCTGCCCCTTCCCGGTGGTCGCGCGCGAAGAGCCGGGTCAGCCAGTTCCACATGGCGCTGCCGTCTTTGAGGAAGAAGAACGTGAGCAGCAGGGTGACGATCAGGCCGGTGAGCACCTCGCCGAGCAGAACCGCGCCGCTGGTGACGCCCTTCGTGATGGAGCTCGAGTTCTGCCGCAGGCGGTCCAGGCTGTCGTCGACGCGCTGGTCGATCTCGCGCCGGCTGAGGTTGAACGGCTTGTCGGCGAGGACCTGGGTCGTCTTGCGGACACCATCCTGGACACCCGTGCCCAGGTCGTTCACCTGTCCACCGATCGACGGTGCGATGGCCGTGCCGATTCCGGCGAGCACGAGTACCGCCCCGAGCAGCGTGACGGCGGCGGCCAGGCCGTCGGGCAGCCCGTGCCGGCGGAGCCATCGTGCCGGCGGCAGCAGCAGGGTGGTGAGCAGCAGGGCCACGACGATGGGCAGCACCACTACGCGCAAGATGCCGAGCGTGTAGACCAGCGCGACGATGCAGAAGGCAAGCGCAAAGCACCTGAGGGCTATGTCCGTGGAGGCGCGCAGCCAGACCGGAGCCAACGACCCGGAACGATGCCGAGCCCCTTGATCCTCACGGGAGCGAAGGTCGCGGTCACGAGCGGCTGCGGCCGCCGGGCCGTGTGCGGCTGCTACGGGCGGATCGTCGGTCACGGCTGGCTCCGTCCTGTGGTCAGAAGTACTCGCACTCAGGTTCCGGAGCGTAGACGTGTGGTTCGAAAGTCAGCGGGGTACGCCTCCCGTCTCGGGAGGACGGCTTGATCGAAGCGTCGATCCGCCCGTTGCTCGCACAGGAGGAGTTCACGGCGGGCGAGTCGGGAGAAGGAGGCTGACACGACCGGTCGTTCGTCAACCCCGGTGGTAGAGGCGCGTGGTCAACGGCGCGAACACGGCGGTCAGGGCCACGGACACCGCCAGCACGATCAGGATGTCACTCGAGTCCGCATTGCCCTCCATCAACCCTCGGGATGCGCTGGCCAGGACGGAGATCGGGTTGACGTCGACGAAGGCCTCCAGGCCGGCTGGAAGCGTGTCCGGTTTGACGAAGACGTTGGAGAGGAACGTGAGCGGGAAGATCCCCATGAATCCGGCGTTCATCACCGCGCTGGGCGACCGCATCAGAAGGCCGATGGTCGTGAAGACCCAGGACAGGCCGAACGCGAAGAAGACGACCAGGGCGAGTGCCGCCACGACGCCGGGAACCCCGGCATTGGGGCGAAAGCCGAGGATCACCCCGAGCACGATGATCACGGTGCCGGCCACCAGGTAGCGCACGCTGTCGCCGATCAACGAGCCCAGCAGGGGCGCCGGCCGCCAGATCGGGAGCGAGCGGAACCGATCGACCACCCCCTTGGTCAGGTCGGTGTTCAGTGCGACACCGGAGTAGACCGTGGTGAACAGCACTGACATAACCAGGATCCCCGGGAGGATGTAGTCCAGGTACTCACCGGTGGAGCCTGCGATCGCGCCTCCGAAGATGTAGGTGAACATCAGCACGAACATCACCGGCGTGATCGTCACGTCGAGGAGCTGCTCGGGGACGTGCTTGACCTTCAGCATCCCCCGCCACCCGAAGGTGAGCGCCGCCGACAACGCGCTCGGCTTGGGCGGGCGCGTAGTCGAGGAGATCGCCTTGCGGACCGCGGCCTGGTCAGCACCGAGTCCGGAGTCGGCCTGGGTGGTCGGATTGGCGCTCATGCCGCGTGCTCCTCTTCAAGGGGATCGCGTTGCTCTATGGGCTCGGCCGGGTGACCGGTCAGCGCGAGAAAGACCTCGTCGAGGCTCGGCTGGCCGAGTGAGAAGTCGGCGATCCGGACGCCGGCGCGACTCAACTCGGCGACCGCCTCGGCGGCGCGGTCGGGCTCGGAGCAGGCGGCTGACAGCGCGGAGGAATCAGCTTCCAGGGTGACGACGCCGAGCTCGCGTTCGAGCACCTGCTTGGCCGCCGGGCGCTGCCCGGGATCTATCAGGCGCACGTGCAGCGCGCCTGAGCCGACCGACGCCTTGAGTTGGCCGGGGGTACCCTCGGCGATCACTTTTCCGCGGTCGATGACGGCGATCCCGTCGGCGAGCTGATCGGCCTCCTCCAGGTACTGGGTGCAGAGCAGGATCGTGGTGCCCTCTGCGACCAGGACGCGGATGATGTCCCACACCTGGTTGCGTGAACGCGGATCCAGCCCGGTCGTCGGCTCGTCGAGGAACATGAGCTCCGGGGTCACCACGATGCTGGCAGCGAGGTCGAGCCTGCGCCGCATGCCTCCGGAGTAGTTCTTGACGAGCCGCGCGGCCGCCTCGGCCAGCCCGAACGCATCGAGCAGCTCGGTCGCCCGGGCCTTCGCGGCGGGTCGTTTGAGCCCCAAGAGGCGGCCGATCAGAATCAGGTTCTCGCGACCCGTCAGGTCTTCGTCGACGGAGGCGAGCTGGCCGGTCAGACTGACAGCGCTCCGCACCGCGTCGGCCTCGTCGACGATGTCGTGCCCGAGGACGCGAGCGCTCCCGCCGTCCGGGCGCAGCAAGGTCGCCAGCATGCGGATCGTCGTCGTCTTGCCGGCGCCGTTGGGGCCGAGCACGCCATAGACGGTGCCGCTGCGCACCGCAAGGTCCACGCCGTCGACCGCGCGGGTCTCGCCGAAGACCTTGACGAGACCGGTGGCCTCGATCGCGAGAGGGGATTGGGGTGTCATCTGGCTCCTCGGAAGTCTCGGGTCGGTGAGCGAGGCGGTGCGCTCTTTCCGTGAGACCTGCCCAGGTCTCGAGATTCATCGCGGACGCCGTCGATCAGCACACGATCACGGCGCCGGTAAGGGATACTGCACGGCATGGCCCGCCCGACCCCCAACGGCCGGGTGATCTCCCGCGATCCGTGGACGGGCGAAACAGTCTACGAAGGGCGGGCGGCGTCGGCGATGGACGTGGCAGGCGCCGTGGATCGCGCGCATGCCGGAGCCGAGCGCTGGAAGGCGACCCCGATCGAGGAGCGGGCCGCCGCGCTGCGAGCCTTCGCGGCGGTCCTGCGCGCGGACGCCGATCGCCTCGCCGGGTTGATCGTCGCCGAGGTCGGCAAGTTGCGCGGCGACGCCGAGGGCGAGGTGGAGTGGGCCGCGCGGACGGCCGAGTTCTACGCGTCACATCCCCCACCGTCCGGACGAGCGGGCGGCGCGAGCGTGATTCACCGCCCGCTCGGCGTCGTCGCGGCTATCACGCCGTGGAACGTTCCGCTGGTCACCCCCGCCTGGAAGTGGCTGCCGGCGCTCATGGCGGGCAATGCGGTGTTGTGGAAGCCCTCCGAGCTGGCCACGGGCATCGCCGTGGCGACCCATGAGGGGCTTCTGTCGGCGGGCATCCCTGAGGAGGTGTTCGGGCTGGTTCCCGGGCCCGCCGACACGGGCCGCGCCCTGTGCGAGCACGACCGGGTGGCAGCCGTGCACTTCACGGGATCGGAAACCACTGGTCGCGCGATCGCGGCCCTCCTCGCCCCCCGGCTCGCGCGCTGCGCCCTCGAGCTCAGCGGCTTGAACCCAGCCGTCGTCTTCGCCGACGCCGATCTCGAGGCGGCAGCGGGCTGCATCGTCGCGTGCGCGACCTCGCTCGCCGGGCAGAAGTGCACGTCGACGCGCCGCGTGCTCGTTCAAGAGGCGGCGTACGACCGGCTCGTGGACCGGCTCGGCGACCGTCTGGACGCCCTGCGGCCGGGTGATCCGCGCGATCCTGAGACATCCCTCGGCCCGCTGATCACGCCGCTGGTGGCGAAGGACGTAGAGGCGACGATCGAGGCAGCTGTCGCTCGGGGGGCGCGGATCGCGGCGCGCAGTCCGGCAGGAGCGCCCGGCCCGGGAGGTTGGGCTTCGGCGCGAGCGGCGCTGCTGGTGGGATTGGCTTCAGACGATCCCCTGCGCACCCACGAGCTCTTCGCTCCGGTGCTCTCCGTCGAGCCCTTCACCGACCGCGCGGACGCGTGGCGGCTGGCCAACGATTCCCCTTACGGGCTTTCCGCGGCCGTATACGCCTCCGATCCGGCGCTCCTCGCCGAGGCGCCCGCCCGGCTCCACGCGGGGATCGTCGCGCTCAACCGCCGGGGTGACGAGGTGGCGCTCGAGGCGCCCTTCGGCGGGCACAAGCGCTCGGGCAACGGACAGGTCGAGGGCGGTGAGTGGGCCTACGCGGCCGTCACGGATCTGCAGGCCGTCTACGGCGCCGGCAGGCCGGCGGGCTGAGCACCTGGAGCAGTCCGTTCCTGAGCCGGTTCGGGGCTCCATTCCCCCTCCACACCGCAGAACCGCATCGCAGACACCGCGAGCGCCTGCGCGGCGCGCACGAGCTCTGAGACGTCGATCCACTCGTCGACGGTGTGGGCCATAGCGAGATCGCCCGGGCCGAATCCGATCGCCGGGGTACCAGACCTCGAGAAGGTGATGGCATCGATCCAGGTCGTCTGCGAGGCGATGCCGGTGCGGTGGCCGAGGGAAGCGGCCGTGCCCAGCGCCGTGCGGACGATCGGCTCGTCGATGGCCACGGTCGCCGAAGGGACGTCGGTGGACCAGCGCACGCGAGGCGGATGGGCGGCGAGCCACGGGTCGGCGAGCGCTGCGGCGTGCACCCGCTCCTCCAGCTCGCGCTCGACCGCGGTGCCCCAGCCATCGGCGTCGGCCTGGCGGGCTCCGTAGGTGACGTGCAGCTGCACACGGCAGGAGTCGGGGAAGGTCACGATCCACTCCCCCGCCGAGATGTGCGTCGGCACGATCCAGCCCGGTGTCTCGTCTGGCGCACGCTGCGCCCACCACTGCTCGCGCAGGTCGCGCATGGCGTCGAGGATCGGCAGGATCCGCTCGATGGCTCCAACTCCCGCGCCGTCGAGTTCGTCCCCGCGCGCCAGGCCCGTATGTCCGGCTCGCCCGTCCACTTCGACGGTCGGCAGCAGCACACCGCGCGATCCGAGCCACACCTGACCTGAGGTCGGCTCTGGTATGAGGCAGCCATCTGCGCGCAGCCCGCGTGCGACACAGGCCAACGTTCCGGCGCCCGTGGATTCCTCATCGGTCACCGTGTTGAGCAGCAGGTCGCCACGCAGCGGGACGCCGAGCTCGGCCAGCACTTCCGCCGCGAGCACCATGGCCGCCACGCCGCCCTTCATGTCGCACGCCCCACGCCCGTACAACCGTTCCGAGCGCAGCCGCGCCCGGAACGGATCGCTCGACCAGGCTTCCCGGCGCCCGACCTCGACCACGTCGACGTGGCCGTTGAACAGGAGGCTGCGCCCGTCACCCGTGCCGGGCCGTCGGGCGATGAGCTGCGGCCGGCCGGACATATCGTGACCGGCGGCCAGCATCCGCGAGGCAGGAAGGTCCTCCGGGCCGGGCACGAAGAGATCCGCCTCGAATCCGGCGCTCCTCATCCGCTCGGCCAGCAGCGCCTGCAACGCGGGCACTTCGCCTCCGTCGTCACCCGTCCGGCTCGCCGTCGTGTCAAAGCCCACGAGCGTGGCGGCGAGGTCGACGATCTCACTCCCGCGTCGCGCGAGCGTGTCCGTCACCTGCCGTTCGGCCCGGGTCAGAGATGTCGGTTTCGGCGCCACGACCGGAAGGTAACTCCGGTGCGCGGTCTGTTGACCATCGTGCGGTGAGCGCACGCTTGCGTGCACTAGACGCGACGTCTACGATGCCTGACACGTGCCGTCAGACGCTTCATCGGGAGGGCGAGCGGTGGAGCGCGCCCTGTCCATCCTCGAGCTCTTCGACGAGCGCACGGAGCGGCTCAACGCCACCCAGGTCGCCGCCGCTCTCGGAGTCCATCGCAGCACGGCTTCTCGGCTGCTCGCCACCCTCGAACGCCATCGGCTCGTGGAAGCCGACCGTGAGGCCGGTGGCTACGTCCTCGGTCTCGGGCTCGTGTCGCTGGCCGGGCACGTCTTCAACCGCTTCCCCGTCTGGTCCAGCGGGCGCGGCGTCGTCCGGGAGCTGCGCAACGCCACGGGTGAGACCACCTGGCTCGGAGTCCTCGACGGTGACGAGGTCGTCTACATCGACCAGGCATCGGGCCCGAACGTCCGCGTCCACGCCGACTGGGTGGGGCGGCGCCAGACGCTCACCGCCGCGGTGACGGGTGCCCTGCTGCTCGCCTACCAGGAGCCCGAGGTGATCAAGGAGCTGCTCCTGGCAGGCAAGAGCGACGGCGAGCCCGCCGCCCAGCATCTGAGCGCCGAGGAGCTTGCGACGATCCGTGCCCGTGGCAACCTGGCCCGGTACGAAGATCCGTCGAGCGGCCACGCAGTCGTGGCAGCGCCGGTGCGTGACCATCGCGGCACGGTGGTCGCTGCGCTGTCGCTCAGCGGACTACGGGATCGCATCGGCCCGCAGCGCTTCACCGAGGAGCTCGTGCCTGCCACCTGTCGCGCCGCCTCCCGAATCGCCGAGGGGCTCGGTCACCCCAGCTCGCACACCGTCGGGCCGGGTCAGGCGTAGATCTCGCTCCAAAGCGAACGTATGTTCTGGTACCGTTGATCACGACATGGAGCTCGCCGTCTACTGCCTGACCTTCGCCCCGGCCGCCGCCGGCCTGCTTGAACCACTGCGGTCCGCATTGGCCGGGCAAGGGGAGCCGACCATCTCGATGAACCGCGACGAGGAGCTGTTGATCTTTCGCTGCGCCACCGGAGACTTCATGCTCCGGGCCAGGGTGAGCGACGCCTTGGCGACCGTCAGCGATCACGATGGGTGGCAGCGCTTGTTCCGGCCCCTGCCCTGACGGCCGGCGGCGGTCACCAGTCGTGCGACTGCGGGGTCAGCTCGCGGGCGACCCGTTGCCGGCGGGCGATGCTCTTGCCGGCCTCCCCCTTCTTGCGGGCCGCTGCGCGGCGATCCTCGATCCACGCCTCCTCGCGCTTGAGCTTCTGCCAGGCGTCGACGCGGGCGGGTTCCACCGCATCCCGCACGGCGCAGCCCGGCTCGCCGGTGTGCGTGCAGTTGGCGAAGCGGCACTCCGCCGCAAGCGCCTCGACGTCCGCGTAGACGTCACCCATCCCGTCCCAGAGCCCTGCTTCCCGGATTCCGGGCGTGTCGATCAGGAGGGCCCCGTCCGGCAGTCCGATGAGCTCCCGCACGACCGTGGTGTGGCGGCCTCGGCTGTCGGCGGTGCGCACAGGCCCCGTCGATTGGCGCTCGGCGCCGAGCAAAGCGTTGA
>JACCYI010000006.1 GCA_013696535.1 Solirubrobacterales bacterium | reverse complement strand
GCCTTGAAGACAGTCCGGAGCGACACTTGGAGGACACCCTCACAGCCGGCCGTGGTCTGGTGCGCCGCAGCGCGGCCGAAGTCCTTTGCGCCGAGGCACCGGCACGCTTCACCGAGCTCCAAGCCCTCGGCGTCCGCTTCGACGCAGATCGGACCGGTAATCTCGCGCTGGGTCTTGAGGGGGGGCATTCCGAGCGTCGTGTCGCGCACGCCGGAGGCAGCGCCACGGGTCGCCAGATACTGCGTCAACTCTCCGCACGGGCGGCGCGGCACCCACGAATCGAGGTCCTTGAGGGCCGGCGGGCCTCCGCGCTGGCGATCACCGTGGAAGGACGTTGCGCGGGGCTTGTGCTCGACGACGGCCGGGAGCTGGAGGGACGGGCGGTGATCCTGGCGACGGGCGGTGCGGCCGCCCTCTGGTCGCGCACCACCAACCCCCCCGGCTCCTACGGGTCCGGACTCCTCCTCGCGAGAGCGGCGGGCGCCGACCTGGCCGACCTCGAATTCGCACAGTTCCATCCCACGGCGGTGGTGGGTATCCCGGGCCGCGAGGGGTTTCTGATCTCCGAAGCCGTCCGAGGCGAAGGCGCGACGCTTCTTGCAGCGGATGGCGAGCGCTTCGTCGACGAGCTCGCGCCGCGCGATGCCGTCGCGCGGGCGATACACGCCTCCATGATCTCCTCCGGCAATCCGGCCGTGAACCTCGACATGCGCGAGATCGATCCCGGGCGCTTCCCGAACATCGTCTCCGCCCTGCGCGAGGCGGGGCACGACCCGATGGCGGAGCTGGTTCCGGTGGCCCCGGCAAGCCACTACGTGATGGGAGGGATCGTCTCCGATCTCCAGGGTCGCTCAACGATTGCAGGCTTGTACGCCGTCGGGGAGTGCGCCGACACCGGTCTGCACGGCGCCAACCGTCTGGCGTCCAACTCGCTGTCGGAGTGCTTCGTGTTCGGTCGCCGCGCCGCCCTGGCAGGGCTCGCCGAGCCGGTCGCCGCACTCGCCGGGATCGCGACGGAGCCGATCGCACCGCCGCCCACCCGTCGGACGCGCGAGGCGATGTGGCGGTGGGCGGGCCTCGTGCGGGACGCGGACGGGCTTTCAAGGCTCGCAGAGCTCGACCATCCGCTGGCCCGTCTGGTCGCGAAGTGCGCTCTGAAGCGCGAAGAGAGCCGCGGCGCCCATGGCCGCTCGGACCACCCGGATCTCGATGCAGCACTCAACGAACGGCACACGGTCATCTCTGTGACCGCGGACGAACCGACCTTCACTCGCTGGACCTGAATTCTGGTGTCCTTAACGTCGCGCTAACAATTCGGATGTGACGTTCTTCACAAGCGTGACGCACACTCGGCCGCAGAGAGTCGGGGGATGAAGGTCGGCCGGAACGTGGAAGTTCCCGGCTCACGAAGTCAAGCGAGGGGAGTACACAGAGATGTACCGCTTCAGCCGCTCGATCTATCGCGAGTTGGCGAACGAGATCGTCGAGGACCGCCACGGAGGGTGCGGCAATCACGAGCGAGTCCTCCGAGCTTGCGAGGACGCCGTCCGGCGCCTCGCGACCGATCGTCACTACTTCGCCAAGCCTTCCAAGACGCTGTTCAACGACATCCGGATCTACTTCCCGATGGCCCAACAGCATCGGGTGTACCTGGTTGTGGACTCGTACATGTGCTTCGCACGGGAGTGGCTCGAGTCCCAGCCCCAGCAGGGCTACGACCTGCTCGGAAACCGGCTCGAGTGCCGAGCGACCACGCGGAAGGGCAGGCCGTGCCAGCGTCTGCCGCTGCCCCGCAACGGCTATTGCCCGTCGCACCAGCACCTGGCCGAGCCGGCCGAGGTGCTGGCCGCCGCCTGAGCAGCCGCCGCAGAAATCCGCGCGCTCGTCCTGGAGGTAGTCTCTGCGGCGATGGAAGTCGGCTTCATCGGACTCGGCATCATGGGCTCGCGCCAGGCTGCCAACCTCAGGCGAGCAGGCCACGAGCTCACGGTGTTCAACCGCACGCACGCCACCGCCGAGAACTGGGCGACCGAGCACGGCGCGCGAGTGGTCGGCACACCGCGCGAGGTCGCCGAGCACAGCGACGTGGTCATCAGCATGGTGGTCGACGGGGCCCAGGTCGAGCAGATGCTCCTCGCCGAACCCGACGGCGCGATCAACGGCGCCCGCGACGGCAGCCTGTTCGTCGACATGTCGACCATCGCGCCGACCCAGACCCGGGCGATCGGCGCCCTATTGGCGGAGCGCCGAGTCGCGTTCCTCGACGCGCCGGTGACCGGCTCGGCCCCGAAGGCGGCCGACGGGACGCTGACGATCATGGCCGGCGGCGAGGAAGCGGACTTCGAGCGGGCTCGGCCACTCCTGGAAGCCATGGGAGCGCTCGTACTCCACGTCGGTCCCCTGGGCCAAGGCGAGATGATCAAGCTGATCAACAACGCGGTGGCGGCGGTCAACTGCGCGGTGCTCGCGCAGGCCCTCGTCGTCGGGCGGGCGACCGGCGTCGACGTGGAGAAGCTCATGGAAGTCATGGGCGCGGGAGCGGGAGGCTCGACGATGCTCGCGCTCAAGGGTCGCCCGATGCTCGAGCACGACTTCACGCCGCTGTTCAAGCTCGCCCACATGCTCAAGGATGTCCGGCTCTGCCTCGAAGAGGGCCAAGCCGCCGGCGTTCCCTTTCCGGCGGCTGCCGCGGCACGCGAGCTCTACACCGCCGGCTTGGGTCGCGAGCTCTCAGACCTTGACTTCGCGGCCGTGCTTGAGGTCGTGGAGGGCTTGGCCGGCACTCGTCTTTGAGTGATTCGCCGGGACGCCGACGGGCCGGGATTGTCAGTTCTTGCCTCGGCAATTATGACTTTGAACAACTTTGTGCATAGTATGTGCGCCTCCGCTGGGTCGGCGACATCCGCCCCCCGGTAATCGTCGCAACCAACCCTCCGGCCGCCTCCTCTCCTATGCCAATCGCCTTCAAAGAATGGGCTGTCACCGTGCGCGCGCTCGCCGAAGGTGAGCAGCTGGTCACGCTCCGCAAAGGCGGGATCCGTGAGCCCGACAAGCACTTCTCCGTCGAGCACGACCGCTTCTTCCTCTACCCCACCTTCGACCATCAGCGGTCAGACCTCGTTCGGGAGTCTCACCGGCCTGAGCTGCGTCGTGCGCTCGAAGAGGGCGTATGGGCGGACGGCGAGCCGCCGGAGCACGCTCTGACCGCCGACGGCGGCATCGCCCAACCGGACCGGGTGCGAATCCGCGCTTGGGCGGAGGTGGCCGGCTCCTTCACGGTGACCGATCGCCGCTGTGTCGACGCGTTGTCGCCGTTCTACGTCTGGACCCCGGACTACGCCGAGAAGCGTCTGGCCTGGAAGCGTCGCCATCCGCTGCATGTACTGCTGCTGCGCACGTATCGCATTCCGCGCCCCGTCACCGTCAAGGTGCGCGACGACTATGGCGGATGCCGTTCGTGGCTCGAGCTTCAGCGCGACCTCCCCTTCGAGGGCACTCCCGTCCTCTCTGACGAAGAGTTCGACCGGGCTTCGGAGGAGATCGCGTCCATCGCCGACACGAGCGGAACGCCCGTCTACGCCTGACCCCGTGGTCGTGTGCGAGTCGGCGAAGCCGACGAAGGGGACGTCGCGAAGCACGGCATGACCCGCGGAGCGCGGACGTTCTGCGGTTGACCTGTGGCCTGGCTTGAGACGACGTCGCGAACCTTCTCCGCCCGGCACGACGCCCGTGACGCGGATGACGCCGCTGCGGTGCTCTCCCAGCTCGAAGGCGCTCGAGCGACCCTCGAGCGACTCTTCGAGGAGCGGGTCGGGGAGATCGCGATCGTGCTCCACGGGTCCGTGGCACAACTCGATGCCGCTCAGCCCTGGTTGCCACTGCACCGGCGCCTGACGGCCCCGGCCGGGCGCCGCTACCTCGTGGGTTGGACCACCGAGACACAGCTGCACGTGCTCGCGCCGCGGCTGCTGGCGAAACGGGCTTCCAACGTGGAAGGCTCGGTCGAGCTCTTGATGCTCGCACCTGCCGCGCTGTTCGCCCGGCGGGTGGTCGGAGCCAACAACGCGCGGCTGCCGCCGCCGTTCGGGCCGCGATCATTCAAGCGCTACCTGCGTTGGGCATGGCTCGTGGAAGGCGCCGCGCAGTACTTCTCGGGCCAGACGCGCCATGTGCGTCCGGCGATCGCGCGCCGAATGCGGGAGGGACCCCCTCCTGCCTTCCCTCCAGCGCTCGGAGACGCCGCCCTGCTCGGCGGGACGCTTTTCGACCTGCTCGGGAGGGAGGAGGGTCAGGCGGCAGCCGTTGCCCTGGCGACAGCCGCGGACGCGCGAAGCCCTGAGGCGGCGCTCGTGCACGCCTTCAAGGGACGCCCGCTCCGGCATACCGAAGGAACGTGGCGAGCCCATCTCGAGCGCCTTACCCGTTCGACGTAGCCCCAGTCCGTGCTCAACCCCACGTCGTGATCAAGCGATGACGCAGTCGGAATGGACGATCGGACGAGGCGGTTCTATCCGATCACGGCGAGCATCACACCCGCCGCCATCGCGGCGAAGACGACCGCGATCATCGTGACCGCAAACGCCTGCACCCACAGCGGCCTCCCGGAGCGCGGCGAGTTCGCAGCCACGCTATTGGCCGGCGGCTCGACCCCAAGCACGTCACGAGCGATCTCTACCCCGGACTCGGCGACCATGATGTCGCGCGGGCCGGCCGCCAGGAAGTCCGGGACGTCGAAGCCACCCGAACGTCGCACCACGCTGGCAACGCCTTCGTCGAGCAGCATCTGGGAGACCATCTCGGCTTCGGCCTGGTGGGGAGCCGACGCCACGCGCACGAGTCGCCCTTCTGAGTACTGAGGGCGAACCTTGCGCGCACGCTCGCGGCGATCGGTCAGGCGCGCGGGCCCGTCGACGAACACCAGCGGAATCCCGCAGGTCGGGCAGAAGCGCTCCGATCCGGCGTGGCGGCTCGCGCAGGCGCCGCAGATCAGTGGCGGCTCGGCCGCCAACTCATTCCTCGATCTCGAGCGTCGCCTCGGAGACGCGCCCGTCGACGATCTGGAACCCTCGTATCTCCGCCTCTGCCTCGGCGACCCCCACTATCACGTAGAGCGACTCGGGATAGAAGGCGAGGTTGATGTCCGTCTGCGACGGATACGGCGCCGATCGCGTGTGCGAGTGGTAGATCGCGCCGAGCTCATGACCCGCGTCCTCGATCGCGGACTGGATCCGATACTGCTCCCTCCCGTCGAGCTCGTAACGCAGCGGGCTCGCCGCGGCGTTACGCGCCCGATGAACCCGGACCGCGCGGCCGGACACGGATTCGATCATCCCGCAGCACTCGTCCGGCGCGTCAGCTCGGGCGTGGTCGATCAGCTCGTCGACCAGGGATCGAGCGATCTTCACCGCTCCCGGGCTTTCCGCGAGAGCTTGGCGCTACTTGGCAGAAGTGCTGCCGGTGCCGGTGCCGGTGGTCGAGTGGATGGCGAGCTCGTCGTCATCGTCGCTCTTGCTGTTGCCGGAGATCGAGTCCTTGAACTCGCGCATGCCGTGGCCGATCGAGCGGCCGACTTCGGGGAGCCGCTTCGGCCCGAGGATGATGAGCGCGATCACGAGCACGATCACGAGCTCCATCGGTCCAATTCCGCCTAGTCCCATGATTCGTCAGTCCTTCCGATCGGAGTGCAGGTCATAGTACCTGCGCGCACGGGGCACGCGCAGATCACCACCAGATCGTGGAGTCCAGCCGTTCGATCTCCTCGACGGGCCGCGTGTAGAGGCCGGACGACAGATACTTCCAGCCATCGTCGCAGACGATGAAGACGACGTTGCCCTCTTCCATCTCGTCGGCGATGCGCACTGCAATCGAGGCGATGGCACCGGAGGAGACCCCGGCGAAGATGCCCTCCTCGTCGAGCAGCCTGCGCGTCCACACGATCGCGTCGTGGTTGGTCACGAAGATCTTCCGGTCAAGCAGGGAGATGTCGATGATCGGCGGGATGAAGCCGTCCTCGAGGGAGCGCAGGCCTTGGACCGGCTCGCCTTGCATCGGCTCGGCGGCCACGATCTTTATGGCGTCGCCCCATTCCTCCTTCAAGCGCCTGCCGACTCCCATCAGCGTCCCGCCCGTTCCGAGCCCGGCAACGAAGGCATCCACGCCATCCTCGAGCTCCGCGATGATCTCGGGCGCCGTGCCGTGGTAGTGAGCGCCTGGGTTGGCCTGGTTGCCGTACTGGTATGGCATGTAGTAGGACGCGTCGCTCTCGGCCATCTCGAGCGCCAATGCGACCGCGCCGTTGGAGCCCTGGTCACCCGGTGAGTAGACGATCTCGGCGCCGTACATCTGAAGGAGCTGAGTGCGCTCAGGCGTGACGTTGTCGGGCATCACCACCTTCAGTGGGTAGCCCTTGCGCGAGCAGATCATTGCCAGCGAGATACCGGTGTTGCCGCTCGTCGGCTCGAGGATGGTCTGGCCAGGGCGGATGGCGCCGCGAGCCTCGGCGTCCTCGATGAGGGCGCGCGCGACACGGTCCTTGATCGAGCCCGTGGGATTGTGGGATTCGAGCTTTGCCCAGATACGCACGCCCGGCTTGGGCGACAGTCGCTTCAGCTCGACCAGCGGCGTGTTCCCGATGGCCTGCACGATGTCGCCGTAACGCCCGCCACACGGCCGGTTCTGGAGATTGTGCTCCATGCTTCACTAAGTATAGCCATGGACGTGGCGCTTGAGCGGCGGCCGCGGGTGGGTAGGCGCGTCGGCGATGTCGGCAGAAGGCGGCCACCACGGCAGCACAGGCGCGATCCTTGCCGCCTTCCTAGCCAACGTCGGGATCGCGATCACCAAGTTCGTCGGCTTTCTCATCACCGGCTCCTCATCGCTGTTGGCGGAGTCGATCCATTCGGTGGCGGACTCGGCGAACCAGGGCCTTCTGATCCTGGGTGGCAGAAGTGCTCGTCAAGACCCGACGGCACTGCATCAGTTCGGCTATGGGCGCCTGCGCTACTTCTGGGCGTTCATCGTCGCCGTGGTGCTCTTCTCGGTCGGCGGCCTCTTCGCGATGTATGAGGGCTACCACAAGATCACCGATCCGCACGAGATCGACTCGCCCGCGGTCGCGCTGGCCATCCTGGGGCTCGCCATCGTCTTCGAGGGCTTCGCGCTCCGCACCGCGGTCGGGCACGCCCAGCCCGAGCGGCGTGGACGTTCTTGGAAGCGCTACATCCAGGAATCACGAAGCCCCGAGCTCCCGGTACTCCTGTTGGAGGATTCGGGCGCCCTGCTGGGACTGGTATTCGCGATTCTCGGGGTGGTGCTCGCGCTGCTCACCGGCAACCCCGTCTTCGACGGAATCGGGACGCTCGCCATCGGGTTGCTTTTGGTGTCGATCGCGGCCGTCCTGGCCGGCGAGATGAAGAGCCTTCTGGTCGGCGAGTCTGCCTCTCCCGATGATCAGCAGGCGATCGAGCGCGAGCTCGGTTCAGGGCCTGGTGTCAAGCGGACGATCCACGTCCTGACCCAGCACCTCGGTCCGGACGAGCTGCTCGTGGCCGCGAAGGTGGAGTTCGACCCGAATCTGACGACCCACGAGCTCGTCGAGGCCATCAACGACTGTGAGGCCCGCGTACGATCGGCGGCGAACGTCAGCGGGCTGAGGATCTACGTCGAGCCGGACCTCGGGCCTCGCGAGAGCCTTCGCGACGCGGCGCCCGGCCGGCCCGTCGCCCCCCGGGAGCTCCTGAGCGGCGCCCTCAGCGCCCGCCGGCCATGGCCGGCAGGATGACCAGGGTGTCGGATTTGCCGACCGCGGTGCCGAGCCCGCCGAGCACCCGGACGTCCTCGTCGTTGAGGTAGACGTTGACGTACCGGTTGAGCTCGCCGTCGGGCGCGAAGAGCTGCGACCGGGTGGCTGGATGCTGCTCGGCGAGCGCCCGCAGGACGGTGGCGACGTCGTCACCCTCGGCTCGGACTTCCTTCTCGCCGCCCACGGAGGGACGTAGGACAGGTGGGATCTTGATCGTGGCCATGTGAACCGAGCCTAGCTAGCCCGCGGCGGCGCAGAACGCCTCGTAGTCCGGGAAGACGCCCATCTCCTCGTCGGAGATCTCCTCCGGGGGGCGCGAGCAGATCGGGCAGTCGGGATCGCGGCGGACCTTCAGCTCGGTGAACGTGGCGCCGAGAGCCTCGTAGAGCAACAACCGGCCGATCATCGGCTCGCCGGCGCCGATGATCAGCTTGACCACCTCGGTCGCCTGCAACAGCCCCATCGTGCCCGGCAACACGCCGAGGACGCCGTTGGCGCCGCACGAGGGGGCGAGCTCGGCCGGCGGCGGGACCGGGTACAGGCACCGGTAGCACGGTCCGTCGTAGGGCGCGAAGACCGAGAGCTGCCCGTCGAAGCCGAGGATCGAAGCGCTGACCACGGGAATGCGCAGGCGGACGGTCGCGTCGTTGAGCAGGTACCGCGTCGGAAAGTTGTCGACGCCGTCGACGATGACGTCGTACCCCTCGATGATCTCCATGATGTTCGAGGCGTCGAGGCGCGTCTTGTACTTGACGACCTTCACGTCCGGATTGATCGCGTTCATGGCTTCCTCGGCCGAGTCCACCTTCGCGACGCCGATGCGGTCCGTGGTGTGGATCACCTGGCGCTGCAGATTGGAGAGGTCGACCACGTCGTCGTCCACGATCCCGAGCGTTCCGACCCCTGCGGCGGCGAGGTAGAGCGCAGTCGGGGATCCGAGCCCGCCCGCGCCGAGCAGGAGTACCTTTGCGTCGAGCAGCTTCTGCTGGCCCTCGACGCCCACTTCAGGGACCAGCAGATGACGCGAATAGCGCTCACGCTGTTCCCTCGTCATGGAGCGGGGGACTTCCACGTCGTAGCCGCGGTCCTTCCACAGCGTGATCCCACCCGTCATCGACTCGACGTTCTCGTAGCCCATCAGGTCCGTGAGTGTGTGGGCGGCCAGGGCGGACCGGTTGCCCGACGCGCAGTAGAGAACGATGGGCTGGGAGCGATCGGGCGCGACGCCCTCGATCCGCGACTCGAGGAAACCGCGGGGCACGTGTCGCGCGCCGGGGATGTGGCCGGTCTCGTACTCCTCGGACTCGCGCACGTCGACGAGCACAGGAGCGTCACCGTTGCCGACGGCGATCGCTTCCTGCACCTCGGAGGGGTCGACCTCGTCGATGTGGCGCTTGATCTGGCGGAGGACCTCGGCTCCCGTGGGCATGTGGCTCCTAATCCCGAATACTTGGTCGGACTTCAATACTTCAGGAAGTATAGCTGTGCGTAAGCCTCGCGGGGGTTCGTGCCGATACGCCTCGAGGATGCGCTCGCGCACACTTCTCACCCAGGTTCTGGCCGTCAACACTCTTCTGGTGTGCGCCACGGCCGTCGTCGCGACGGTGGTCGCGCACGATCGGTTCGAGGATGCCGCGTCAGGGCGGGGGCTTCTGCTGCTCGCGCTCTGCGTCTTCTGCGTCATCCTGCTCAACTCGCTGCTCCTGCGCCGGCGGCTGGCACCCATCGAGCAGCTCGTGGCCCGCATGGACGCCGCCGACCTCGCAGGCGGATCGGGGGCCCCATGGCGTGCCGCGGCTCCCCGCCGCGCCTCCCGCGAGGTGCAGAGGCTCTCCGAGCGCTTCGACGCGATGCTCCAGCGCCTCGAGGATGAGCGCCGCCTGGCGGGAAGTGCCGTTCTTCGCGCCCAGGAGCAGGAGCGTCGTCTGCTGGCGCAGAATCTCCATGACGAGGTGAACCAGGCGCTGACCGGCATCCTGCTGCGTCTGGAAGCCACCATCGGCGACGCACCCGACAGCCTTCGTGCCGAGCTGCGCGAGACCAAGGCCTTGGCCAACCAGGCCATGGAAGAGCTGCTCCGGCTTGCTCGCCAGCTCCGGCCCACGGCACTCGACGATCACGGCCTCGTGGCGGCGCTCGAGTCGCAGGTCTCCGACTTCGGCCAGCGGACCGGCATCGTCGCCCGGTTCCTCCCGCGGGGTCGGGTCGCGACGCTGTCTGACGAGCACCAGCTCGTGGTCTATCGCGTGACGCAGGAGAGCCTCACCAACATCGCCCGGCACGCGGACGCCCAGCACGTGGACGTCGAGCTCTCCTTCGCCGAGCGCACGATGCTTCGGGTGTCGGATGACGGGAGGGGATTCGCTCCGCAGGTCGCCCAGGACGGAAGCCCGCGGGGGCGGCCCGGTGGGCTGGGCCTGTCGGGCATGCGAGAGCGTGCCAGGCTGGCCGGCGGCCGGTTCTCCGTCTTCTCGCGACAAGGCGACGGGACGACGATCGAGCTGATCCTGGAATGAGCATCCGGATCCTCATAGCCGATGACCACGGCATCGTCCGTGGGGGCCTGCGCCTGCTGCTCGAGCGTCAACCGGACATCGAGGTGGTCGCCGAAGCCGTGGACGGGCTGGACGCCGTCGAGAAGGCGCTGGTGGTCAAGCCGGACTTGTGTGTGCTCGACGTCTCCATGCCGCGCATGACGGGTCTGCAGGCGACGCGCCAGATCCTTGCCCACCTCCCGGGCACCTCGGTCCTCATCCTCTCCATGCATGACGATGAGCGCTACCTCTTCGACGCCCTGAAGGCCGGGGCGGCGGGCTACGTCCTCAAGCGCGAAGTCGACCATGCGCTGCTCGACGCGGTGCGGGCGGTGTCTCGGGGCGAGGCCTTCCTGACCAATGCCGTGGAGCGCTCGCTCATCCGTGAGTGGATGAGCGACGACTCGGCCGGCCCCGACGAGCCGCTCTCCCCACGCGAGCAAGAGGTCCTCAAGCTCATCGCGGAGGCCTACACCAACAAGCGTATCGCCCAGACGCTGCACGTCGCCGAGAAGACCGTCGAGTCCCACCGCGCCAATCTCCTGCGGAAGCTCGGGATGCGCGATCGGGTGGAGCTCGTTCGCTACGCCATCCGTCGCGGGCTGACCGAGGCCTGACCCTGCGGCGCCGCCAGACTCTGCGAGCCTGCTAGGAGTTCATCCATGTCCCCGCGTTTGGCCTTCGCCCTCGTCGTGCTCGTGGCCTGCACGTGCACCGCGATCCTCGGAACGGCCATTGCCACGCGCGACGACTCTCGGGCACAAGCTGGGCTCGAGTTGGTCGGCGGCTGGGCCGGAGCGACCCGCCCCGCCGGAATCCCGCCGCAGGACTTCCGCCTGCACGACCAGGACGGCCGCCCGGCTTCGCTCGCCGCCCACCGTGGGACCCCGGTGATCCTCACCTTCATGTACTCCACCTGCGAGGACACCTGCCCGGCGCAGGCGCAGGCGATCCGCGCAGCCCTCGAAGATCTCGACGAGGACATCCCGGTCCTCGCCGTGTCGGTGGACCCCGCGAACGATACCCGCGCGCGAGCCAGGCGCTTCCTGATCAAGCAGAACCTCACGGACCGGATGCGCTTCCTGCTCGGCAGCCGCGCGGAGCTCGAGCCGGTGTGGTCGGCTTACGGCATCCAGCCCCAGGGAAGGGAGTTCGAGCACTCAGCCTACGTGCTCCTCATCGACGATGGGGGACGGCAGCGGATCGCTTTCCCCGCTTCGAAGCTCACGAGCGCCGGGCTCGCGCACGACTTGAGGAGACTGCTCTGAAGACCTGGTGTCGTGAGTCGGAAGTTCGTGTGCAGCGGGTGACTCAGGAGACTAGGCGGCGGCGCTCGCCAAGGCCACTTCCGCGGCGTCCGCCCGGTCCTCCGCGGCTCGGTAGACCAGGTAGCGCTCGGCGCCAGGAGTAGTGCACCAGTCGTCGTAGGCGAGATTGGACTCGGCGCGAGCGGCGCTCCAGACCACGAAGTGCTCCGGAGTCGTCTCAGCGGGCGAGGTCGGCGGGACCGGCCGGTCGACGACGAACTCCTCGCCGGCGACCACCCCGAAGAGCTCGCGAAGCTCCTCGCGTGTGTGACGACGCTTCACAGTCGTCTCGGCGTACCCACCCGCTCACCGACCCAAGCATCCATGAAAGCGCGGCGGCGCCATGCCGTCACTCTCTCGCCACGTCCGCTCGCCGCTCGCGGCGCTCGCGGACCTTGCCCACCACCAGCACCACTCCGAGCGCACCGAGCGGCGCGAGGTACGCCAGCTGCACGAGCCAGTGGCCGGCGTGGGCGAACGCCGGTTCGCTCATACGTTCGCTGCCGACAGCAGGTACAGGCCGAGGCAGGTGAAGCACACCATGACCAGCAGCATGACGACCGGTGAGCGGGCAGCCGCTCGCGCGGAGCCATAGAGGGTCAGCGCGCGATCATGCGCCAGGACGAGCGCGACCACGTGCCCGAGCACGAGCGCGCCGACCTGGACGTACCAGATGCCCGGTGCCGAGATGATCCCGTAGTCGATGGCGCGGGTTGCCGTCCCGAAGAGATCTGCGCCCTCACCGAGCGGGTCGGAAGCGAGCCGGTAGACATCCTGACCGTTGTAGACCAGCAGCGAGAAGTAGTGGGCCACGACGTAGGCGGCCACGATCGGGATCAGGGAATGGGCGAAGCTGCGGGCGAGCTCTTTGAGCGTGAGCCGGGCGCGCAGGTGGGGCATGCCCTCGGTCGCCGCCCACCAGATCGACGCGACCACCGCGATGGTCATCGCGTAACCGACCAGGAACGCCAGCTCGAGCGCCCCGCCCTTGGTTGCGCCGAGGCCGGCGAAGAAGTCCTGCAGCGCCGGAGCGGCGTCGGAGAAGAGCGGGCCCTCCTTGGCGCCGTCGAAGGCGGTGGTGGCGATCGCGATGACGAGCCGGCGAGGCCTCTCGAGACTCGGGCTAGCCGCGCGGTCGGCCGCGGCGCGAGGCCGGTCGGCGCGTTCGTCCGGGCCGAGCTGAGCGACACGGCACCAGGGCGATGAGCACCGCGACCGGTGCTCATGGACGTTCAGTCTAAGACGACGAGGGCCCCGCCGAAGCGGGGCCCACGGTCCATCGTTCGGGTGCTCTGCGGTTCTACTTCTTGCAGGAGACCGTGTCGGTCGCCGTCGACGTCCTGGCGGCCGGTCGGTCGGGATTCGGGGCGTACGTGAGCTTGGACTGGAAGGCGTACTTGCCACCGACGCAGCCGCGAGACTCGAGGATCCCGTGCTTCTTGGAGCCGGAGCCGGCGGTGCCGCTCAGCGAGGTCGCGATGTCGGAGAGCGCCGAATAGGTGCCGGGAACCGGCTGCTGGAGATCCCCCGGGATGGCGATCGACAGCTTCTGGCCGTACTTGCCGCCGGCGTTCGAGATCTTGCCGATAAGCAGCTTGCGGACGTCGCCGCCGGTCTGCTCGAGGAAGATGTTCAGCGTCGTTGCAGAACCCACGAAGAACGTGTTCTTGAATTCGAGCGGCGCCGGAGTCGGCGAGGTCGGCCCGAGAACCGCGCTGGCCGTGCCGACGCCGAGTCGCGACTTGGAGGAGCAGCCGGCGGGACCCTCGGCGTCGAGCTTCGCCGCCGAGCAGGTCGTGAAGCCCTTGGTGTTGAAGCGGATGGTCTTCGGGAGGGAGATCTCGATCTTCGAAGCGGTCGTCTTGGCCGCCTTGTCGTTGGTGATCGACAGCTTGAGCTTGGTGAGCGCCTTCGGGTTCTTGGCAGTACCGGCCTTGGACGGGGTGACGCCCATCTGAAGGGTGTGCGACGGCTCGGGTGCCTGAGCCACGGCGCCGCCGGTGAAGACGACAGAGGCCAGCAGGCCCAGGACGATCGGGGGGGTCTTGCGCAAGAGGTTCTCCTCCTCAGTGGGACAAAGCAGGTCCAGCAGCACCGTAAGGGTGCGTTGCACGGAAGAACCCCGGACGAGCCCGAACGTTGCGCTGTCGTCATCTCGCGAACGTGATCGTGCATTGGCACTGCTACCGTGCCGCCGCCGTGCGTGCCCCCGCCGACGCCGAGATCTTCGCGCCAATGTTCCCGGCCAAGCTCCCGTGGTGCAACGTGGCCTTCCTGCGTATGGATCAGCAGCGTGGCCGGCCGGTGCTCGTCGAGTTCTGGGACTTCTGCCGGGTCAACTCGCTTCGTACGCTGCCGTACCTCAAGGCCTGGCACGAGCGCTACGCATCTGATGGCCTCCGGGTGATCGGGATCCACACCGGAGGCTTCCTCCCTGCCCGCGACCCCACGGCCGTGAAGGCGGCGGTGTCGCGGCTGGACATCGAGTATCCCGTGGTGCTCGACACGCAGCTCGAGTTGTGGGACGCCTACGGGAACACCGGATGGCCGGCACGCTACCTGTGGGATGGCTCTCTCAAGCTGTATTCCATGCACTACGGGGAAGGCGCGTACGCCGAGACCGAAGCCGAGATCTGCGAACTGCTCGGGGTGCAGGGACGTGACCCTGTCGCTCCCGTACGACCCGAGGACGCCCCCGGGCTGCTGCTTCCTGCCCAGACCGAGGATCAGCCCGGGGCCTACTCCGGACCCTACGAGGCGGGCGGTGTCTGGGCAGTGCTCGAGGGCGCCGGGGTCGTCATCGCGAACGGCCGGGAGATCGCCGTCGAGCACCCCGGCTGCTTTGCGCTGATCGAGCACTCTCACCACACCGCGGGGCGACTCGAGCTGGCCGTCGGTGGGGGCGTGACCTGCCACGCCACCTGCTTCACGCCGGGTGTGGCCGACTGAGCTCTTCGTGGCCGAGGGGGCCTAGCAGGCGCCGCAACCTCGGCGCCTCGCCGTCCGATAGCTCGATCGCGGTACCCGGCCAGTAGGGCGACTCGTTGGGCGAGCTCGTGAGGAAGTGACGCTGGTAGACCCAGGAGCCCGTGTTGTGGATGTGGGTCCCCTCCTGCGTCGTCCATTCTCCAGGGCTGTCGCGAGGCCACGGTCCCGAGCGATGCGAGTGGCCCCAGATCACGTGTGGCGCGGTGACCCCGATGCGGCGCAGCACCTCAGCGATCCCCTGTAGGCCTCCCTGGCGCAGCGCCGTGCCGGTGAGCTCGCGCCGGATCGGCCCCAGACCGATCCGGTTGAGCGCTGCCACGGCGGTCACGAAGCCCGCTGCCAGCGCGGCGGATCGCACCGGATTGGGCCGGCGGCCGTCGCCGCCGCCCGAGAGCTCTACCCACGCGCGAGCCGACGCACCGGAGCCCCGGGCGATCAGCGTGCGATCTGAACGTTGGGCGAGCACATGCATCCAGGCGTACAGCGGGGAGAGAACCCCTTCGTAGTCGTCCGGGGTGGCGCCGTGAGCCGGGAGGTGCGTGACGAAGCGCGCCATGGCGCCCGCCGCGAGCCGCTCGAAGGTCGGCACGGTGGTGTGGACGTCTGAGTAGTGGCCGTGCATCGCGTAGACATCGTCTCGGAGCCAGGCCCCGGGGTAGGCGACGGAGACCTGTGCAGGAGCCGCATGCGCTGCGAGCTTCGCGGCAAGGCCGCCGGCGTCGGCGGGCGTGATCCGCTGCTCGAGCCCGAGGAAGCCGGCGGGCTCGGTCTGGAGGCGTCCGTCGATCCAGCCCGCCACGAGACCGTGGTCGTGGTTCCCTGACAGCCACAGCAACTCGCCCTCAGGACCGAGGGCATCCCCCACCGCGGCGAAGAACGGAGCTGCGAGCTCGACGACCGAGCGCTGCGGGCCGTCGCGCAGCTCGAGCGTGTCGCCCAGGAGCACCAACCGGTCCACTCCCTCGAGCGCTTCCACCAGCAACTCGAGCGGCCGTGCGCGCCGCAGCAGGTCGACGCCGGAGGACGCCCCGAGGTGCAGGTCCGAGATTACGAGGGTGCGCAGGGGCGCCCTCGTCAGGCGTCGGCCGCGACGACGGCCCTGGCCTGGCGGATCGGCTTCGGAAGCATGAAGCGCACGTCCTCACGCATGACCTCGAAGTCGGCTACGTCGGTTACGCCGCGGGCGCGGAAGAAATCGACCAGCCGCTGGACGAGCACCTCGGGAGCGCTGGCGCCGGAGGTTATGCCGACGACTCGCTTACCCTCGAGCCATTCCTCCTGCACCTGACCCTCGTTGTCGATCAGGTGAGCTTCGGCGCCGTAGTCGCGCGCCACGTCGACCAGCCGCTGGGAGTTCGAGGAATTCTGTGAGCCGATCACGAGTACGAGGTCGCACGCGCCCGCCATCTGCTTGACCGCTGCCTGGCGATTGGTGGTGGCGTAACAGATGTCGTCGGTCCGGGGGCCCGTGACGTTCGGGAACTTCTGCCGCAGACGGCTGATGAGCGTGTCCGTCTCGTCCACCGAGAGGGTCGTCTGCGAGATGTAGGCGACGCGGTCGGGGTCGGGCACCTCGAGCGCGTCGACGTCGGCTTCGGTCTCGACGAGCACGATGGACTCCGGCGCTTCGCCCATCGTGCCCTCGACCTCCTCGTGACCGGCGTGGCCGATCAGGACGATCGTGTAGCCGTCGGCGGCGAACTTCTTGGCCTCGACGTGCACTTTGGTGACGAGCGGGCAGGTGGCGTCGATGGTGCGCAGCGAACGGAGCTGAGCGTCCGCGTGCACTGCGGGGGAGACCCCGTGCGCGGAGAACACCGTCATCGCGCCCTCGGGGATCGAGTCGTCGAGCTCGTCCACGAAGATGGCGCCGCGCTCGCGAAGCTGGGCGACGACGTACTTGTTGTGCACGATCTCCTTGCGCACGTAGACCGGCGGGCCATACAGGGTGAGCGCGCGCTCGACCGTCTGCACGGCGCGATCGACACCCGCGCAGTAGCCACGCGGCGTGGCCAGAAGGAGCTTGTCGGGCATCGCCGTCATGAATCCCAGTGTACGGCCGGCGGTATGGCTTCTAGCGTCAGGAACCTAGATGGGCTCCTACCTCCTCCTCCTCAAGGTCCCGCACATGGCGCCCCTGCTGGCGGCGACGTTGATCGCGCGGCTGCCGATCGGCATCAACGGGCTGGCGATCGTCTTGTTCCTGCGTGCCGAGACCGGGTCCTTCGCGGTCGCCGGGGCCGCCGCCGGAGCGCTTGCCCTGGGGTCGGGTGTCGGGGCGCCGGTCGGGGCGCGGCTCATCGACCGGCTGGGGCCGGCCGTTCTGCCTGCCCTCGCCGTCGTCCACGCGGCGGGACTCGTCGGGCTGGTGACGCTCGGCTCGGGCGGAGCCTCGACACCGGCGCTCGTGGCGGTGAGCGCGGTCACTGGGATGGTCCTGCCGCCGGTCTCCTCGGTCCTGCGGGCGCTCTACCCTCGCCTGCTGGCCTCCGACGAGGCGCTGACGCAGACCGCTTTCGCGCTTGACTCGGTGCTCACAGAGGTTCTGTTCGTGGCCGGGCCGCTGATCATCGCCGGGCTCGTGGCCTTCGTGAACCCGGGTGCCGCGCTGCTGGTGTCCGGCGCCGCCGTGGTGTTGGGAACCGTCTCCTTCTTCGTGGCGCTTCCGGCCCGGCCCGCTCGCGAACCCGGCCTCCACCACTCCCGAACGGGCCCGCTCGGCGCGCTCCGGGATCCCGGCATGCGAACCCTTGTCTTCTCGATGGTGCCCGTCGGCTTTGCGTTCGGGGCGATCGAGGTGGCCATCCCCGCCTTCGCCGACGCTGAGGGCCGGCCCGAGCTCGCCGGAATCCTGATCGCGATCTGGTCGCTGGGCAGCGCCGTCGGCGGCCTGGTCTACGGCGCCCGTCCCCGCCGGGCCTCGCTCGCCAAGGTCCACCTGACGGTCGCGATGATCATCCCGCTCTCCTTGCTGCCGGTCGCGCTGGCGTGGTCTCCCGCGGTCATGGCCTTCCTCGTCGTGCCGGCCGGGATCTTCATCGCCCCACTGATCGCCACGCGCAACGAGCTGGCCGGGACCGTCGCGCCCCCGGGCGCGGAGACCGAGGCCTACACCTGGCCGCTGACGGCGCTCGTAAGCGGCATCGCTCTCGGGGCGGCCGTCGCCGGCGTGCTCGTCGATTCCGTGGGCTGGCGCAGCGCCGTCC
>JACCYI010000371.1 GCA_013696535.1 Solirubrobacterales bacterium | reverse complement strand
TGTCCAGGTCCATCGGCGTCGCCTCGCCCGACTGGACGCGCTCGAGCATCTTCACCGTCCAGTTCGTGCCCTCGCGGCACGGCGTGCACTTGCCGCAGGACTCGTGGCGGTAGAACTTCGCGGTCTTGAGCGCGACGTCGATCATCGGGATCGAGTCGTCGATGACGATGATGGCGCCCGAGCCGAGCATCGAGCCGGCCTTGGCCATCGAGTCGAAGTCGTAGGGCAGGTCGAGGTGCTCGTCGGAGCCTGTGAGCACCGGGGAGCTCGACCCGCCGGGGAACCATGCCTTGATCGATCGGCCTTCGGGAGCTCCGCCCGCCAGGCCTTCGATGATCTCCCTCGACGGCGTGCCGAGGACGATCTCGTAGTTGCCCGGGCGCCGCACGCAGCCGCTCACCGACACGAGCTTCGTGCCAGTCGAGGTCTCCGTGCCGATCTTCGCGAACTCCGCCCCGCCCATCTGGATGATGTGCGGCGCGTTCATCAGCGTCTCGACGTTGTTGATCAGCGTCGGACCCTGGTAGAGGCCCTGGTTGGCCGGAAACGGCGGCTTGAGGCGCGGGTTGCCGCGCTTGCCCTCCAGCGAGTCCAGCAGCGCGGTCTCCTCGCCGCAGATGTAGGCCCCCGCGCCGCGGTGCACCCACATGGAGAGGCCGTAGCCCGAGTCGAGGATGTTCTCGCCCACGTATCCGGCCGTCTTGGCCTCGACGAGGGCGGCCTCGAGGATGTCGGCCTGGTAGGCGTATTCCCCGCGAATGTAGATGAAGGACCGGTTCACGCCGGTCGCGTACGCGGCGATGACCATGCCCTCGATGAGCAGATGCGGGGTCTTCTGCATCAGCTCGCGGTCCTTGAAGGTCCCGGGCTCTGACTCGTCCGCGTTGCAGACGAGGTACTTGTCCATGGTGCCCTTGGGCAGGAAGGAGGCCTTCTTGCCCATGGAGAAGCCGGCGCCGCCGCGGCCACGGACTCCCGAGGCCAGCAGCTCGGCCAGCACGTCCTCAGGGGACATGTCGAGCGCCCGCTTGAGGGACTCGTAGCCGCCCCGGCGTTCGTAGACGGCGAGCGTGTTGAGACCCGGCGCGTCGATGTCCTTGAAGAGGAGCCCTTGCGGCGCCTCCCGATGCTCTCGTTCACTGACGCTGATGGCCATCTCACATGTCCTTGTTTCCGGCGGTATCGTTGCCGGACGCCGTCGGACCGCTGGCTGTATCGGGGTGGGCCACCGCGGGCGCGCCCTCGGCGGGCAGCGTCACGGCCGAAGCCCGGTGGCGGATCTGCTTGGCGTCCAGAGGCGTCCTGCCTGCCTTGAGGTCCTCGATGACCGTGTGGCAGTCTGCCTCATCCAACGGACCTACGTACGTCCCGTTCACCGAGGCCATCGGTGCGATGTCGCAGGCGCCCAGGCACTCGAAGGAGCGGATGTTGAAGCTGGGGTCGTCCCCGCCCGCGGTCAGGAAGGCCTCGTAGATCTGATCGCCGCCACGCAACGAGCAGGAGATGTTCGTGCACACGTAGACGTCGTGCTCGCCCTTGGCGTGGGTCTCGAACATGTCGTAGAAGGTTGCGACGGACGTCAGGTAAGCCGGCGTCAGACGTAGGACGCAGGCCGCCTGCTCGATCGCCGTGGGCGAGCACCAGCCGTGCTCGTCTTGCACCGCGAAGAGCGCCGGGATGGACGCTGAGCGCACGTCCGGGTAGCGCGTGACGTACTCCTCCAGCTTGGCGCGGAGATGGTCGGGGACCGGCGTGGTGGCCGGGTCGGGGACTACCGCAGGATCCTTGGTGAGGTCCACCGACTCATCCCAACCCGGCACGCGCGATCCGTGGGCGAATCTCTTCACGGAAGCCATGTCAGATACCGGGGACGACGTTGCGCGTGGCCGGGCTCAATGGCACGCGATGATCCGTGGGCGGACCGCCTGACGGAGGCCATGCCGCTAGCGGTCGATCCCGCCGAGAATCGGATCGAGCATGGCGAGGGTGGCGATCAGGTCGGCGATGTAGGAATCCTGGACCATCGACCGGAACGCCTGCAGGTTCACGAACGAAGGGTCTCGCATGTGCACGCGCGCAGGCTTGGACGAGCCGTCGGCCCGCACGAAGCAGCCGAGCTCGCCCCGCGGCGACTCGATGGGGAAGTAGACCTCGCCCGGCGGGACCCTGAAGCCCTCGGTCACCAGCTTGAAGTGGTGGATGAGGGCTTCCATGGAGGTGGCCAGCTCATGACGCGGCGGCAGCGCGTACTTGCGATTCTCGGTGATGTACGGGCCCTCGGGCAGCCCGTCGAGCGCCTGTTCGATGATCTTGACCGATTCGCGCATCTCGGCCATCCGCACGCGGTATCTGTCGTAGTTGTCGCCGACGGTGCCGACGGGGATGCCGAAGTCGAAGTGGTCGTAGCTGCAGTAGGGAGCCGCCTTGCGCAGATCCCACGCGTTGCCCGTGGCCCGTAGCAGGGGCCCGGTGACCCCGAGACCCAACAGCGTCTGCTCGTCCACGACGCCGACGTTGCGCAGCCGCTGCAGGACGATCTCGTTCTTGTCGATCAGGTCTGAGAACTGGTCGAGCCGGGTCGGGAAGCCGGAGGTGAACTTGCGCACCGCCTCCTCGAAGCCGCTCGGGATGTCCTCCATCACCCCCCCGACTTGGAAGTAGCGCGTGTGCATCCGCTGCCCGGAGGACATCTCGAACAGATCGAGGATGAGATCGCGGTCGCGCCAGCCGTACCAGAACACGGACATCGCACCCAGATCGAGGCCGCCCGTCGCGAGCCAGATCAGGTGCGAGGCGATCCGGTTGAGCTCGAGATGGATGACGCGCAGGTACTGGGCGCGCGGCGGTACGTCGATCTCGAGCAGCGTCTCGACCGCGCCGCAGAACGCGTAGGCGTTAAAGTAGTAGGACAGGTAGTCCATCCGCTCGACGATCGGGATGACCTTCCAGTAGCTCTTGTCCTCGCAGGTCTTCTCGATGCCCGTGTGGAGGTACCCGATGATCGGCTTGAGGTCGCGGACGACTTCGCCTTCGAGTGTCGTGAGCAAACGCAGCACACCGTGCGTCGCGGGGTGATGCGGGCCGATGTTGAGTGTAAGGAGCTCTTCTTCGGCGTGCTGTATCTCGGAGAGCTCGTGAGAGCGCTCCATCTCGCGGTAGTCGAGATCGGGTGTCAGCCCACGGCTCGGGTTTCTCTCGGGCGTGACGGCCATCAGCTGTCCTCCCACCAGCCCGGCATGAGCGGCTCGTTGTGGGTGTACAGGACCGGTTCGCCGCCGATCGGGAAGTCGCGGCGCTGTGGGAAGCCCTCGTAGTCCTCCGGCATCAGAATGCGCCGGAGGTCGGGATGACCGTCGAAGACGATCCCGAACATGTCGTAGACCTCGCGCTCCTGGTGGTCGGCGGTCGGCCATGCCAGGGTGACGCTCGGCACGTTCGGAGCGGCGGTGTGCACGCGCGTCGTAAGGGAGATGCGATCCACCCGGCGCATGTCGAGCATCTCGTAGTGCACGGCGAGACGCGGCTCCTCGGGGAAATAGTCGCTGCCGTGCACCGATGCGAGGAAGCCGTAGCCTTTGCCCCGCAGTAGCTCGAGGGTTATCGGGATCGCCGCGGGTTCCACGAGCAGGTTCGCCCGCCCGCGGAAGTGCGTGGTACCGAGCACCGCGCCGGCTTGGCGGTCGCCGACCTCCTGAGCGAGCAACTCGAGCCCGGTCGGGTCAGGCATTGGCGTCCCCGGAGCCGCCTGGGGCGTTGATAGCCGCGGCCGTGCGGTCGCCGGAATCGTCGAGGACCTCCTCCGTACCCCGGCCGCCGTAGCGTGTCCGCCAGCCCTCGTCGGGGTGGCTCAACACCTTCGAGCGCAGCTTGATGACGCCGTAGGCGAGCGCCTCAGGGCGCGGCGGGCACCCCGGAATGTGCATGTCCACCGGCAGGAACTTGTCCGCGGGCACGATCGCGTAGTTATTGAAGACGCCCATCGACGATGAGCAGGCGCCCATGGCGATCGCCCATTTGGGTTCGAGCATCTGGTCGTACACGCGGCGCACGACCGGCGCCATCTTGATCGAGATGCGCCCGGAGATGATCATCAGGTCGGACTGGCGGGGGGAGGCGCGGAACGCCTCGAAGCCGAAGCGGGCGATGTCGACCCTAGAGCCGACCATGGCCATCATCTCGATCGCGCAGCACGCGAGGCCGAAGGTGGCCGGCATGAACGCGTTGCCGCGTGCCCAGTTGGCTGCCCGGTCGAGCGTGGTGGTCAGCAGGCGCTCTTCGACGTAGGACTCGAGCTCGTCCTCGTCCATGTCCCCCTGGAGCATGCGCCGGGCGCTCAGCTGCCGTGAACGGAAGTCGGTGCTGTCTGAGATCTTTTCGCGGCGGACTATTTCCATTCGAGTGCTCCTCGTCTCCACACGTATACGAAGGCCACGAAGAGCAGGACGACGAAGACGATGATCTCCACGAGCGCGAATGTGCCGAACGCCTTGAGCTGGATCGCGACGGGATACAGAAAGATCACCTCGATGTCGAACAGGATGAAGAGCATCGCTATGAGGTAGAACGAGATGCCGAACTTGAAGCCCTGATCGACCTGCGAAGGCATGCCGCTCTCGTACGGGTCGTACTTGGAGGCGCGCTTGCGGCGCTTCGGGCCGAGCACCGAGTTGATCACTGCGAAGACAACGCCGAGAAAGGTCCCGAGGCCTACGAACACCAGCGCTGGCAGGTAGCTGCGAATCACCCTGTCGGCGTTATAGCACTAGTTTGTGCGAACGTGTTACTTGGTGACGGAAGGCACTTGGCTTGACCTCGGTCCACGTCGTTCTCGGTGTCGCCATGGTGGTCTCCAGCGCAGCCGCGGGGCTGTGGGGCGCTTGGTGCTGGTACCGGGTGATGCCCTCGGACCTCTTCTGGAAGCTGCTGCGGCTCTCGCAGGGCTTGATCCTGCTCGTCGCCGTGCAGGGAGGGGTGCTCCTCCTGCTGGGACGCGACGTCGACGGTCTGCATCTGCTCTATGGCGTGCTGCCAGTCGCGGTGTCCTTCATCGGCGAGCAGCTCCGCATCGCAGCGGCCGAGACGGTGCTCGAAGCGCGCGGGATCGAGACCGCGGCGGCGGTCGGCGGATTACCCGAAGCCGAGCAGCGCTCGGTCGTGCTGTCGATCGTGCGCCGCGAGATGGGGGTGATGACGGCGTGCGCGCTCGTCTCGGTGACCTTGGGGCTCAGGGCGGCGGGATGGTGGTAGGCACGAAGCGGCCGTACCCACCGCGATACCAGACCAATGGCTCGCCGTCGCCGGCTTCGGCCACGTCGACGGCGCCGATGCCGATGACGTGATCGCCCGCCGGAACGAGTTCGGTCAGATCGCACCCGAGCCAAGCCAGGGCGCCTTCAAGGACGGGGACCCCGTCGTGCATGCGGTGGGGCACCCCGGCGAACTTCTCCGTCTCCGGCAGCTTTGAGGCGAACAGGGTCGCGAGCGCCTGCTGCTGCTCTGCGAGCACGTTGACGCCGAATCGGCTGGTCCCGCGCACGAGCCCGAGCGTCCGCGCACCCGAGTCGAAGCAGACGAGCAGCAGGAGCGGCTCGAGCGACACGGAGCACACGGCGTTGGCGGTCATGCCCACCGGGCCTTCGGGCCCTTGGACGGTCACGACGCAGACTCCAGTGGCAAAGCGGCCGATGACCGCCCGGTAGTGGCCGGGCTCGACGGTGCGCAGGTTCATCTCACCGACAGAGTGCCGTACATGCCCAGGACCTCGTAGTTCGACACGGCGTCGAACATCCGGTAGTTGCCCGGTTCGAGGAGCCGGGTGACGATCCGCCGCTCCCCCGGCTTGAGGGTCGGGATCTTGAGCCAAAGGCGGTTGTTGCGCCGCAGCCGGAAGCCATGCCCGAGGCGGCCGGCGTTGCGCAGCTCGAAGGTCAGCCTGCCGGGCGATGCCTGGATGCGCTGCGGCCGCAGGCGGAAGTCGTCAAGTGTGATGCGGATCCTGCCGCGCTGAGCCCGGGCCTCGAGAGCGGCCTCGCCGCGCAGCACGAGCGCGCCGCCACCGATGGCGAGGACGGTGAGTGCGACGACGACAAGAGCCGCGAGGCGGGCGCGTGGGCGGGGCATGGAGGGGCGGATTCTTCCGTATGCTGTGCGCCGCGATGGCTGGCTTGCGCACACGAACGTCTCTCGTCGGCCTCAGCGTCGCTGTCGCGGCGGCCCTGACGGGCTGTGGCGAGCAGGGGATCTCGCTGGCCGAGAAGGACCCCTTGTACCAGGGGGCGCAGATCTTCCAGAACAAATGCTCGGGCTGCCACACCATCAGCCAGGCCGGGGCGCAGGGGTCCTACGCCGACATCGGGGACCGCGAGTACAAGGACGGGCCCAACTTCAATCAGCGCAAAGAGACCTACGACCAGATCCTCTACGCCATCCGCAACGGTGGCTTCTCCTCCGGGCCGATGCCTCAGAACATCGTGGTGGGCAAGGAAGCTGAGGCGGTTGCGCGGTTCGCGGATAAGTACTCGGGCCGCGAGGCCACGGGCCGGGCGCCGCAACCGGGTCGCGCGCCGCCTTCGGGCCAGTAGCGCGGGGTCGGTCAGCCGCGCCCGCTCGCGCCGCCGGCGGCGGTAGGGTCCGCACGGATGCTCGACCTGAGGGCGATCCGCCGTGATCCCGCGCCGGTGCGGATCGCTCTGGCGCGGAGGAACGACGGCTCGGACGAACGCCTCGACGGCGCGCTGTCGCTCGACGCCCGCCGGCGGGCCCTCCTGCCGGAGGTCGAGGCGCTGCGCGCGCGTCAGAACGAGGCGTCGGGAGAGATCGCGCGGGCCCGCAAGGCGGGGGAGGACGCCGCCGATGCGATCGCCGCGATGCAGGAGGTGTCCCGCACGGCGAAGGGGCTGACCGAGGAGCTCACGCAGGTCGAGGCCGAGCTCGCCCGAGTGCTCGCCTCGTTGCCGAACCCGCCCGATCCGCAGGCCGCCGATTCAGACGCGGTGCTCCGGGAGATCGGGGAGGCTTCGGCCCTCCGCGAGGGCAAGGACCACCTCGAGCTCGCCGGCGACCTGATCGACATGGAGACCGGTGCGCGGGTGGCCGGCTCGCGCTTCGCCTATCTAAAAGGTGACCTGGTGCTCCTCGAGCTGGCGCTGGTTCGCTGGGCACTCGAGATCCTGCGAGGACACGGCTTCGAGCCCGTGATCCCGCCCGTGCTCGTGCGCGAGGAGGCACTCTTCGGCACGGGGTTCCTCCCAGACGCCGAGCAGCAGATCTACGGGCTGGCGGACGATCCGTTGTTTCTTGTGGGCACCAGCGAGGTGGCGCTCGCCTCCCTGCACGCCGGGGAGATCCTCGACGGTGACCGTCTGCCGCTGCGCTACGCGGGCTTCTCGCCCTGCTTCCGCCGCGAGGCCGGAGCGGCCGGCCGCGACACGCGGGGCATTTTCCGCGTGCATCAGTTCGAGAAGGTCGAGATGTTCTCTTTCGTGGAGCCGGAAGCCGGCGCTCAGGAGCACGAGCGACTCCTCTCGATCGAGGAGGAGATCCTCCAAGCGCTCGAGATCCCCTATCGGGTGGTCAACATCGGGGTGGGCGACCTGGGTGCGTCGGCCTCCAAGAAGTACGACTGCGAGGCGTGGCTGCCCGGGCAGGGCCGCCATCGCGAGGTGACGTCCACGTCCAACACGACCGACTTCCAGGCCCGGCGGCTCGAAATCCGCTACCGCCCGCCGGGCGGAGGGGGCGGCTCGCCGCGCCATGTGTCCACGTTGAACGGCACCGCAGTGACCTGGCGACACCTGATCGCCCTGCTCGAGAACGGCCAGCGTGACGATGGCTCCGTCGCGATACCCGCCGTCCTGCATCCCTGGGGTGCGCCGGCCGAGGTGCGCGGGTAGCCCCGTGGCATGACCGAGACGCCCGACATCGCGCCCGAGGATCCCGACATCCCCGACGAGCCTCCGCCCCCCGAGTCCGGGATCGAGGTCGACGACCAGCCGCTCGGAGTCCAGGACGACGCGGACCGTGAGGACGCCCCGTTGCCGGGTGTGCCGGAGAAGGAGCCGCCCGCGGCGGGCTGATCCGAGCACTCGTCGATGGCCAAGGACTACGAGCAGGTGCAGGTCGAGAGCCGGGCCGAGTGGCGCGCATGGCTCGAAGAGCACGCGTCGGCCTCGCCGGGGGTCTGGCTCGTTACCTTCAAGAAGAAGAGTCCGTCACACCTCCCTTACGACGAGATGGTGGAGGAGGCCCTGTGCTTCGGGTGGGTGGACAGCCAGGCCCGCCCGCTCGACGAGGCTCGATCCCAGCAGCAGCTCACTCCGCGCAAGGCCGGGAGTGGCTGGTCACGGCCCAACAAGCAGCGGGTCGAGCGGCTGATCGAGGCCGGACTCATGACGCCCGCCGGGCTCGCGGTGATCGACCGCGCGAAGGCGGACGGCTCGTGGTCGGCACTCGACGACGTATGGAACTTGATCGAGCCTGA
>JACCYI010000358.1 GCA_013696535.1 Solirubrobacterales bacterium | reverse complement strand
GGACGGCGTCGTACGGGACCTCGACGACGGCTTGGACCGCCTCCGCGCCGGTGAGCACCGTGTCGACGCGATAGCCCCCACTCGACAGCATCGCCACGGCCACCTTCTGGTTGATGAGGTTGTCCTCGGCCAGCAGGAGCCGGCCGCGCTCGGGGTCGCCGGGCGACGGGCGCCCGATCGCCATCTCGGTGGGAGCCGCGAGGATGTCCCCCGGATCAAGCGCGACGCGCAGGCAGCCGAGCAGGTCCTTCTCCCGGACCGGCTTGGACAGGATCGCGCGGATCCCCGTCTCCTCGCCGGGGGCGAGATCGCCTTGGCTGCCCCGGCCCGTCATCAGCACCAGGCCGGCGGTGAGGCCCGGGTCGTGTCTGATCGTGTCCTTCAGGTCGACCCCATCCACCCCGGGCACGGAGAGATCGAGGAAAGCGACGTCGAAGGGCCGCCCCTGATCTGCCGCCGTCCGCATCGCGTCCAGCGCGGCCTCGGCCGAGTCGGCGGCCTCGACGCGCACGCCGCAGTCCTCGAGATAGGTGCCCACGATCTCGCGCTGTGTCGCGCTCGCGTCGATGATCAGCGCGGTGACACCCTTCGGGACAGCGAAGGAGGGACGGTCGGGCTCCTCGAAGGGGCTGACGGCATGGACCCGGATCGTGAACCAGAAGGTGCTTCCGGCCCCGATCTGGCTCGAGACGCCGCAGTGACCTCCCATGATGCCGACGAGCTGGCTCGAGATGGCCAACCCGAGACCGGTGCCGCCGTATCGCCGGGTGGTCGAGGAGTCCGCCTGGACGAAAGGCTGGAAGATGGTGGCGAGCTTCTCGGCTGCGATGCCGTCGCCCGTGTCGGCGACCTCGAAGCGGACGACGGCGCCGGTCTCCGCGCGCTCCGTGACGGCGACGCGCAGAACGACCTCGCCGTCGTGCGTGAACTTGGTCGCGTTGCCGACGAGGTTCGTCAACACCTGACGCACGCGACCGGGGTCGCCGCTGACCACGCTGGGGACGGCGCGGTCGACGCTCGCTGCGAGCTCGAGCCCCTTGCTCTGGGCCGAGCCGGCGAGGAGCCACATGACGTCGTCGATGATGCTCCGCAGATCGAACTCGACGTCCTCGGGCTCAAGCTTTCCCGCCTCGATCTTCGAGAAGTCCAGGATGTCGTTGATGATCGTGAGCAGGCCCTCGCCCGAGTTCCGCACCGTCTGCGCGCAATCCCGCTGGTGGGCGTCGAGGTTCGTCTCGAGAAGCAGATCGGTCATCCCGAGGACGCCGTTCATCGGCGTGCGGATCTCGTGACTCATGTTGGCGAGGAAGTCCGACTTGAGCCGCGAGGCCTCGGTCGCCTTGTCCCGGGCGTGCGACATGGCCGCCTCGGCCCCGACCTCGGCGGTGATGTCGGCGATCGTCCCGACCCGGCCCGCTTCTCCGCCGTCATCGCGAGACACCGGCCTTGAGGTCACCAGCACGATCCGCGGAGGCCCGTCGGGGACCCGGATCTCGAAGCGCTCGACGCTCTCCGCCTCGTGCGGGCCGGCGTCGGGCAGCGCGACGATGGAGCCGGCCCGCGCCTCGGACCCGATGATCTCGTTCCACTCGCGCCCGGCCGCCTCGTAGAACGGGATGCCGGTGATCTCGCTCCAGCGCGGGTTGGTGTACAGGTAGCGGTGGTTGGTATCGGTCTGAAAGATGCCAACGGGAGCCGCGTCCGTGAGCCGCCGCAGCTGGTCGGCCGAGGCCTGCACCGCCCGGTTCTGCTCAGCCAGTTTGTCGGCCCTCGAGAAGAGGTTCGCGAACACCGACACCTTGGCTCGGAGCTCTTCGGGCGGAACCGGGCCGAAGATGAAGTCGACCGCCCCTTCGGCGTAGCGGTCGCTGTCGTCGATCTCGTCGCTGCTGTACGCCGTGATGAAGATGATCGGCGTCATCTCCGACTGCCGGCGTTGACGGATGAGCGCGGCGGTCTCGAAGCCGTTCATGTCTGGCATGCGGACGTCGAGCAGGATGACGGCGAAGTCCTGGGCCATGACGCATCGCAGCGCCGCGAGCCCGGAGTCGGCTTCCACCACTGAGTACCCGAGCGGCGAGAGCACGGACTTCAGCGCCAGCCGTTTGTCGGCGTTGTCGTCGACGAGCAGGACGGTGACCGGAGACGTCGTGGGCACCGCCCGTTCCACGACGTCGCCGGGCTCAGCCTTCGCGGCGGTTGCGCTCATGACGTGATACCCGCCGGGGTCCTCAGCCACGGCCCGATGGCGGTGAGCAGCTCGGCGGTGCCGACCGGCTTCGGAACGTAGTCGGTGGCGCCGGCCTCGATGCAGCGCTCACGCTCGCCGGGAACCGCCTTGGCGGTCACGGCGATGATGGGAAGCGATGCGAGCCGGTCGACCTCGCGGATGGCGCGCATCACCGCGTAGCCATCCATGACGGGCATCATGATGTCCATCAGGACGAGGTCGATGTCCGGGACCCGCTCGAGGATCGCGATCGCATCGGGACCGCTTTCGGCGGCCGACACGGTCGCGTGGCACCGTTCGAGGAGAGCGGTGAGGGCGAAGACGTTCCGGAAGTCGTCGTCGACCACCAGGACCTTCACCCCGTCCAGGCGCCAGCTGTTGCGATCGTCGTGCGGGGGGCGCTTGCTGATCGTGGCGTCCACCTGGGCTGCGATCGGCTGCAAGGCGGGCGGGTCCGGGCGCTTCGATGCCGTCACCAGGTCGGCGGTGAACGAGGCGGGCGGCCGCGTCGAGGGTTCGTCGACCGGCAGATAGAGGGTGAAGGCGCTTCCCTGCCCCGGAACGCTCGACAGGGTGATCTCGCCGCCGAGCAGGCCGGCCAGTTCACGGCTGATCGAGAGGCCGAGCCCGGTGCCCCCGTAGACCCGCGCGGTCGTGCCGTCGCCCTGCACAAACGCCTCGAAGACCTGCTTCTGATGCTCCTCCGGGATACCGATGCCGGTGTCCGAGACCGAGATGGCCATCACCGACGAGGCGGTGACCAGCGACTCACAATCCGCGCTCCAGCCGTCGCAGGCAAGCCCGATCCGTACCTTGACCGCGCCGCGCTCGGTGAACTTGAAGGCGTTGGCGAGCAGGTTCTTGAGAATCTGGCCGAGCCGTCCTGCGTCGCTGATGAGCGTGGCTGGAGCGTCCGGCGCCACGTCGATCGAGTAGCCGAGACCCTTCCCGGCGGCGACCTGCCCGAACTCACGGAGAAGGCCGCTGCGGAGCTCGGCGACCACCACCTCGCTCGTCTCGACCGTGTATGTGCCCGATTCGACCTTGGCCAGCTCGAGGATGCTGTTGAGCAGATCGAGGAGGTCCTTGCCGGAGCTGAGGATCACACTCGCGTACTGGACCTGGGTCTCGCTCATGTTGTCGTCCGGGTCGTCCTCGAGCTGCTCGGCGAGGATCAGGAGGCTGTTGAGCGGAGTGCGGAGCTCGTGCGACATGTTGGCGATGAACTCCGACTTGTACCGCGACGACAGGGTGAGCTGGCCGGCCTTCTCCTCGACGAGGCGCTTGGACTGCTCGACCTCGAGGTTCTTCTGCTCCGCCTCGATGTTCTGCTCGGCGAGCAGCTTGGCCTGCCGGCCGAGATCCTCGTTTGACTCGCGCAGCTCCTCCTGCTGCGAGCGGAGCTCCTCGGCCTGCGACTGGGATTGCTTGAGCAGGTTCTCGGTGAGCGTGTTGGCCTCGATCGTGTTGAGGACCAGGCCGATGCTCTCCGGGAGCTGCTCTAGAAACGCCTGATGGGCCTGACTGAAAGGCGAGAACGACGCGAGCTCGACCACGGCGCGCACCGACCCCTCGAAGAGGACCGGTAGGACGATGATGTTCATCGGTGTCGCCGCCCCGAGCCCCGAGTTGATCCGCACGTAGTCGCGGGGCACCTCGGTGAGCAGGATCCGCTTCTTCTCCAGGGCGCATTGGCCGACCAGCCCCTCGCCGAGCCTGAAGGACGTCGAAAGGCGCTTGCGCTCCTCGTAGCCGTAGCCCGCCTGGAACTCGAGCACGGGCTCGCTGCCGTCCGTTGGGCTCGTCATGGCGTAGAAGACGCCGTGCTGGGCCGACACGAGCGGCGCCAGCTCGGACAGGATCATGCTCGACACCGTGGTCAGGTCGCGCTGGCCCTGGAGCATGCGCGTGAACCGCTCGAGGTTGGTCTTGAGCCAGTCCTGCTCGATGTTCTGCCGGGTCGTCTCGCGGAGGTTGCGGATCATCTCGTTGAGCTTGTCCTTGAGCACGGCCACCTCGCCGCTGGCCTCCACGCCGACCTGCCGGGTCAGGTCGCCCTCGGTCACCGCGGTCGCCACGTCGGAGATGGCCCGCACCTGGTTGGTCAGGTTGGCCGCGAGCTGGTTGACGTTGTCGGTGAGGTCCTTCCAGACGCCGGCGACCTCCTTCGACTGCGCCTGACCGCCGAGTCGGCCCTCGACACCAACC
>JACCYI010000357.1 GCA_013696535.1 Solirubrobacterales bacterium | reverse complement strand
GATGGGGCTTTCCCTGCTCGAAGTCTCGACCCGAGATGTCCGCGTCGAAGAACGCGTGCAGGCTCAGCCCTTCGGTGATGAAGTCGTAGTCCAGACCCTCCTTCTCCGCGAACTCGTCGAGAAAGATCTTCTCGAGGAACAGCTGGGCGTTCTTCGAAGACGAAGCGGCCGCCGTCGGGATGCCGGCCCCCTTGACCGCCAGGGCAAAGCGCAGGGCATCGGGATACGCCTCGAACTGGCCGGCTTCGATCAGCTCGACCACCATCTCCTGCTTGAGGTCTCCGTAGGCCTTGGACCGCTCTTTCGCCTCCGGCACCCCGAAGTATTCGAGCGCGGCCTGGGCGCCGCTGAAGCGCGGCTTGCCCGACATCACCTGCTGGTAGACCTGCGGGGTGAACTTCTCGGGGGAGTAGGACGTCTTCGCCGCTATGTCGCTCCAGTCCGATTCCATGAGCTGCTGGAGGGACTGCTGCCACGCCTCCTCATGCGGCGAGTTGACCAGCACCCCGTCGACATCGAAGATCGCGCCTCGAAATCCTGTGGACATTCGTCTCCTCCTACAGCTTGAAGGTGTGCTGGTCGCCGGCACACAGCTCGTGGACCTCGTCGCCGAGGCCCACCTTGATCGGACTGCTGAAGCCCTCGGTCGGCGCGGTGACCGTCAGCTTGCCGTCCCCGAGCGCGACTCTCATCGGCGTCCCCCGGAACTGCATGGAGAAGGACAGGCCGTTGAGCTTGTCGGTCAGCCGTGGCTTGAAGTAGAGCGCTCCGTCGCGGACTTCTGAACCGACGTACGTGCGCTGGACGAGGTCGAGCGTCCCCGACATGACGCCCATGTGAATGCCCTCCTTGGTGGTGCCGCCCTGGACGTCGCCGATGTCTGACTCGAGCGCCGCCACAAAGCGCTCCCACGAGCTCTCCGGGTCGATGCCGGCCAGGACGCCCGCGTGCGCGACGTAGCTCAGGGTGGAGCCGTGAGAGGTCCGCTCGTCGTAGTAGTCGATGGTCTTCGAGACGGTCTCCGGCCCGAAGGGGTACCCGAGCTGATCGAAGAGCTGCTGCAGGTCCTCCGGGCTGAACAGGAAGAAGAGCAGCACGGTGTCAGCCTGCTTGGCGAGCTGGTAGCGGTCGGGGTCGTCACCCTCGGATTTCAGGATCCGGTCGAGCCGCTGGATGTCGTCGTACTTCTCCCGGTAGGCGTCCCAGTCGAGCTCCTCGAGGTCGCCGTAGCCCTCGAACTGGCTGATGATCCCGTCGCCGTGGAACGGCACGAACATCTTCGTGCTCATCGCCTTCCATGTGGCGATCTCATCGTCCGTCAGGCCGAGCCGCGCCCGCAGCGCTTTCGCCCGGCTGTCGGGCAGCAGGTCGAGCACCTTCTGGGCCGTCTCCGCGATCCAGGCGACCATCACGTTCGTGTAGGCGTTGTTGCGCACCCCGCCTTCGTCGGCGCCGGGGTAGCGCTCGTGGAACTCGTCGGGACCCATCACCCCGTGGATCTCGTAGCGGTCGCGCTCCAGGTTGAGGTGGGCGATGGAGGCCCAGAAGCGAGCGATCTCGAGCATCATCTCGGCGCCCTGGTCGCGGAGGAAGCGCAGATCGTCCGTGGCCTCGAAATACCGCCAGATGTTGTAGAAGATCGCCGCGTTGACGTGGCGCTGGTTATGACTGAAGTCGGGGTCCCACTGGCCTGAGAGCGGGTTGAGGTGGACGACCTGTGTCTCCTCCTTGCCGTCGCTTCCGCTCTGCCAGGGATACATCGCCCCCGCGTAACCGGCCTCGCGAGCGGCCGCACGCGCCTCGCCCAGGCGCCGGTAGCGGTACATGAGCAGAGAGCGGGTGATCTCGGGGAGCCGGAAGTTCAGGAATGGATAGACGTAGAGCTCGTCCCAGAACACGTGGCCGCGGTACGCCTCGCCGTTGATGCCGCGGGCGGGAACGCCCGCGTCCTGGTCTGTCGTGTGGCGCGAGCAGACCTGCAGGACGTGCGAGATGTGCAGGCGCAGGAGGAGCTGGACGCGCTCGTCGGAAGGGAGCTCTATGTCGCATACGCGCCAGAGCTCATCCCAGGCCTCGCGGTGTCGGTCGAGCGCCTCCTCGAAGTCCGGGTACCGGGCGGCCGACTTGCCCGCATTCCCGAGCGGCTCGTTGATCGCGCGGTCGTGCGACGAGTAGAAGGCGACGATCTTCTCGACGCGGACAGTGGCGCCCTCCTCGACGTCGAAGGCGAGGACCTGCTGGATGTAGTCCTCCATCTGGTAGAGGCTCCGCTCGGGCTCGACCTGCTCGTCGTCACGGAATGCCCGCGTGCGCGCGGCTTCGGCCACGTAGACACTGGATTGGCGGGTGCGCACCTTGACCGCGATCACCTCCGGCCCGAAGGTCCGGGGGGAGACAGGGTCCAGGTGGCGGCCTTCGAGATCGCGGTAGCGGGCGACGCCAGAGTTCGTCACCCGGCCGTCGAGCGCCGACACCACTTCGAGCCTGCCCGACCAGTTCTCCGGGGTGATGGTCCACTCGATCGCGCCCTGGTGGACGTGCGCCATGGAAACGAAGCGGCGACTGCGCAGCGAGGTCTCGCGGCCGGTGCGATCGCGGAAGCGCATCTCGCGCGTGACCAGCGCACAGCGGATGTCGTACTCGTGCCGGTAGGCGAGGACTTCCACGTTGTCGAGCCGGATCGCCTCCTCGTTCTCGATCCGGAGCTTGAGCGCGAGCCAGTTGGGCAGGTTGACGAGATCCTCGTTGAGGACCGGGCGTCCTCCCATGATGGTCGTCTCGCGGTTGTAGATCCCGTGGGCGTAGGTGCCGGGGTAGTGCACGTCATCGACGTCCTCCCACTCAGCCGCGCCGCGGGTGCAGAAGTAGCCGTTGCCGGTCGAGGTCAGCGCCTCGCGCAGGCCCTCCACCTCGGGCTCGAAGGAGTCGTAGGCGATCGTGAAGGCGCTCATCGTGCCAACCCGTCGAGGAAGCGCTCGACGTCACCGATCGACTGCAGGACGTACCGAGCGGCGGTGGGCCGGTCAGCCCCCTCGAGATCATCAGCATCGCCGACGAAGATGCCGATGCCGCGGTCGGCCAAGGCGGCGAACGCGTCCTCGTCGGTGACGTCGTCTCCCAGGTAGAGCGGGACGATGTCGTCTCCGTCGAGCTGCAGCGCCTCTATCAGGTGCAGCACGGCCTTGCCCTTGTCCCAGTCGAGCTTGGGTTGGATCTCGAAGACCATCTTCCCCGGGGTCACCTTGAGGTCGTCGGGGTGCTCGGCGAGGATCGTCTCCACGATCCGTCTGATCTCGGGCTTTGCGTCCTCGGCGACCAGCCGGTAGTGGACGGCGACGGAGGCCTTCTTGGGCTCGACGGCCGCCCCTTCGATCGGATCGACCTCGTCGCTCAGACGGGCCTTGATCCCGTCGAGCAGCTCCTCGAAGCCCGAGCCGGCGTCGTGCTCCATCTCACCCTGGTCCGGGCTCCAGATGTCAAAGCCGTGGCTACCCGCCACCACGAGGTCGTCGATCCCCATCAGCGCTTGGACCACCGGCCGGTCGCGCCCGCTGACCACGCAGACCGTGCAGCGTTGCGCGAGTCCCCGGACCGCCTCGCGCATCGGTTCGGAGATCACCGCATCCTGCGGGCGGTCGACGATCGGCGTCAGCGTCCCGTCGTAGTCGAGGAATACCGCCGGCTGGCGGCCGGCCAGCTCGTCCTCCAGGCTCCCATCGAGGGGATCGGGCAGATCCCTCACGAGCGTGCTCCCTTGTAGCGCGCGATCAGCGCGTTCGTCGACGAGTCATGCTCGAGATCCTGTGAGTCGTCGCGCAGCTCCTCCGCGATTCGCCCCGCGAGCGCCTTGCCGAGTTCGACGCCCCACTGATCGAAGGGGTTGATGTCCCAGACCGCCCCTTGCGTGAACACGCTGTGCTCGTAGAGGGCGACCAGCTTCCCGAGCATCGCGGGGGTGAGCTCATCGGCCAGAAGCGTGTTCGTCGGCCGGTTGCCCTCGAAGACCCGATGTTGCACCAGCGACTCAGGCACGCCTTCCTGTCGCACCTGGTCGGCCGTCTTACCGAAGGCGAGGGCCTCGGTCTGCGCGAAGACGTTGGCGGTGAGCAGGTCGTGATGCTCAGCCAGCGGGTTGAGCGACCGCTCGAACGCGATGAAGTCGCACGGGATCAGCCGCGTTCCCTGGTGTATGAGCTGGTAGAAGGAGTGCTGGCCGTTCGTGCCGGGCTCACCCCAGTAGATGGGGCCTGTCTCGTACGCGACGCGCTCGCCCGAGAGGGTCGTGGACTTGCCGCTCGACTCCATCGTGAGCTGCTGGAGGTAGGCCGGGAAGCGCTTGAGGTACTGGTCGTAGGGGAGGACGGCGACCGTCTGCGCACCAAAGAAGTCGGCGTACCAGACCGTCAACAGGCCGAGCAGCACGGGCAGGTTGCGCTCGAAGGGCGCGGTGCGAAAGTGCTCGTCCATCGCGTGGAAGCCGTCGAGCATCTCCCGAAAGGCTTCGGGACCGACGGCGATCATGGTCGATAAGCCGATCGCCGAGGTCATCGAGTAGCGCCCGCCGACCCAGTTCCAGAAGCCGAACATGTTGGCGGTGTCGATGCCGAACTCAGCCACGAGGTCGGCGTTCGTCGACACGGCCACGAAGTGCTTGGCTACCGCTGAGTCATCACCGCCGAGGCGCTCGAGCAGCCAGTCGCGAGCCGTCTGGGCGTTCGTCATGGTCTCGACCGTCGTGAAGGTCTTGGAGGCGATGATGAAGAGCGTCTCCTCGGCGTCGAGGTCCTGCGTGGCTTCGGCGAAGTCCGTGCCGTCGACGTTGGCGACGAACCGGAACGTCATGTCCCGCGCGGCGTAGTGGCGCAGCGCCTCGTAGGCCATGACAGGGCCCAGGTCCGAGCCGCCGATGCCGACGTTCACGACGTTGCGGATCCGCTTGCCGGTGTGCCCCGCCCACTCGCCGGACCGGATGCGGTCGGCGAAGTCCGCCATGCGGTCCAGAACGGCATGGACTTCCGGCACGACGTTCTGGCCATCGACCTCGATGACCGAGTCGGTGGGCGCTCTCAAGGCCACGTGCAGCACCGCACGGTCTTCGGTGACGTTGAGCTTCTCGCCCGAGAACATGCCGTCGATACGTGCTCGCAGCCCGGACTGCTCGGCGAGTTCGACCAGCAGCTCCAGCGTCTCGTCGGTGACGCGGTTCTTCGAGAAGTCGAGGTAGATGCCCTCGGCTTCGGCGGCCAGGCGCGTCCCGCGCTCCGGATCATCGGCGAACCACTCGCGCAGGTGCAAGTCGCCAACGAGCGCGTGATGCTCTTGGAGCGCCCGGAAGGCCGGGCGCTCGAGGAGGGGGGTGGAAGGAGAGGAGCTCACGCTCAGCCCTGGGGAGTGCCGGGCGCTTCTGAGTCGTGCGGGGTGTCGCCCGGCACCCCGCGCCCTTCGAGGAGGTCCTTCGCGCGAGCGACGACGTTCTCGACCGAGAAGCCCATCCGCTCGAGCACCTCCGGGCCGGGAGCCGATGCGCCGAAGCGCTCGAGCGACACGGAAGCGTCCACCCACTTCGCCCAGCCCATCGCCACACCGACTTCCACGGAGAGCTTCGCGGGGCCCGCGGGCAGCACGGAATCCCGGTAGGCGTCGTCCTGGGCGGCGAACAGCTCCCAGCAGGGCATGGAGACCACTCGGGTCGCGATCCCCTCGCCCTGGAGCGTCTCGCGCGCGTCGAGGCAAAGGGACACCTCGCTGCCCGTGGCCGCCAGGATCAGCTGGGGCTCGCCCCCGTCGGCGTCGGCGAGCACGTAGGCGCCCTTCGCCACGCCCTCCACAGTCACGTCGGAGAGGACGGGTAGGTTCTGCCGCGTGAGCAGGAAGGCGGCCGGCCCGTTGACGTCCTCGAGCACGGCGCGCCAGGCCGCTGCGGTCTCGTTGGCGTCGGCCGGGCGAAACACGCTCAGCCCGGGGATCGCGCGCAGCGCCGCATAGTGCTCGATCGGCTGGTGGGTCGGGCCGTCCTCGCCGAGGCCGATCGAGTCGTGGGTGAACACCCAGGCCACGTCGAGCGCCATCAGCGCCGACAGGCGGATGGAGCCGCGCATGTAGTCCGAGAACTGCGCGAACGTCGAGCCGTACGGGCGCAGGATCCCGCCATGCGCCGCCATCCCGTTGACGATGCCGCCCATCCCGTGCTCCCGGACGCCGAACTTGACGTTGCGCCCGGATTCGCCCGCGGAGTAGTACCCCGACTCGGGGAAGACGGTGTTGGTCGATCCCTCGAGATCGGCCGCTCCGCCGATCATCGTCGGGGTGAAGGGCTCGAAGGCCGCCATGACCTTGCCGCCCGCCTTGCGCGTCGCGACGGGATCCTCGCCGTCGAATCGCGGAATCGCGTCCGCGAGGCCCGGCATCGCCCGGGGCGGATCGCTCCATGCCGCGTCCCACTGCGCTCCGAGCTCCTCGTTGCCCGCATGCCAGGCGTCGAAGCGCTCCGTCCACTCAGACCTTGCTGCCGCGCCGCGCTCCGCCTGGGAGAACGCCTCATAGACACCGTCCGGAACGAAGAACGTCTTGTCGGGATCCCACCCGAGGGCTTCCTTGGTCGCCCGGACCTCATCGGACCCGAGCGGAGACCCGTGGGCCTTCGAGCTGTTCTGCTTGTGCGGAGCGGGCCACCCGATGATCGTCTTCACGCTGATGAGCGTCGGCCTGCCGGTCTCCGCGATGCCCGCCTCGATCGCCGAGGAGAGGGCGTCGAGGTCGTTGACGTCGTCCACCTTGAGCGTGTGCCACCCATAGGCCTCGAAGCGCTTGGGGATGTTCTCGGAGAAGGCCTCGGCGGTCGGGCCGTCGAGCTGGATCGAGTTGTCGTCGTACAGGTAGACGAGCTTGCCCAGCTTGAGATGGCCCGCGAGGGAGGCCGCCTCATGGGAGATGCCCTCCTGGAGGTCGCCGTCGGAGCAGATCGCGAAGATCCGGTGGTCCTGCACGTCGGAGCCGAAGGTGGTGCGCAGGTATTCCTCGGCCATCGCCATGCCGATGCCGTTCGCGAAGCCCTGGCCGAGCGGACCTGTCGTGAGCTCGACGCCGGGCGTGACGTTCGTCTTGTCGCGCTCGGGGTGCCCCGGGGTCTTTGACTCCCACTTGCGGAAGGACTTGAGGTCGTCCATCGAGACGTCATAGCCGCTCAGGTGCAGGACCGCGTAGAGCAGCATCGAGCCGTGGCCGGCGCTGAGTACGAAGCGGTCACGGTCGGGCCACTGGTGCTCCGCGGGGTCATGGCGCATGAAGCGCGTGTAGAGCAGGTACGCGGCGGGCGCCATGGCCATCGGCATCCCCGGATGACCGCTGTTGGCTTCCTCCACGCCGTCGATCGCCAGCGTGCGGATCGTGTCGATGCAGAGCTGGTCGATGTCGACCGCGGCCTCAGTGCTCATAGAACTTCCCTCCGGTCGGCGTCTTGGATTGGTCGAGGCTACCCACGTGGGCCACGCTTCGCGCGCGCCTCACCGCCGATCGCCGGAAACCATCCGGTGCTCGACCTGGTCGCCACGCGCGATGAGAACCTCAGAGACCATCGCCGGTGTGAAAAGCCCGTGATTGACCACCCCGGGAATCGCGTCGAGGCGGAGGGCGAGCGCTTTCGGGTCGCCCACCTCCCCGAGGTAGTCCGCGATAAGGCCGCCGTCGGGCGTCACCGGCGTCGTGTCGCGCAGCTTTGCATGCTCGAGCGCGTGCAGCGTCGACTCGAGGCCGAACGCGACCAGTTCGAGCGGGACTGGCGGACCCAGCGTCTCGACCTCCTTGTCGGAGGAGATGATCACCACGAACCGCTCGGCGGCGGCGGCCACGATCTTCTCCCGGGTGTGCGCCGCACCGCCGCCCTTGACGAGCCAGCCCTCCGGGTCGACCTGGTCTGCCCCGTCGATCGCCATGTCGAGACGTTCGATGGGGTCAAACGGCTCCACGGCCAGGCCGAGCACCCGCGCCGCCTCCTCGGTGCGGGGGGAGGTGGAGACGCAGCGCAGGTTCGCCAGTGCGCGGTCGGCGAGCGCCGGCAGCAGATGGTTGACGGTCGACCCCGTCCCGAGCCCGAGCAGCATTCCCGCCTCGACCAGCGCGGCTGCCGCCCGGCCGACCACGAGCTTCTCGTGTTCGAAGGTGGAGTTCATCGGACCTCCCTCGCGGTGGCACGCGCCAGCTCGCCGACCGCCGCCGCGAGGCGGTCGGGGTCGTGGCGCGCCTCCCCGCCATGGGAGTCCGGGAGCATGACGGCCTCGCGCACGCGCACCCCCATGGCCTCCACCCGATCGCGGTCGATCTCGACGGGCGAGGCGCCGTCGGCCACGTAGCGATCCACCAGCGGCGCTGGGAGCGGCGTGGCATTGACGAGCACGTCGGTGACCAGCGGGCCCACGTGCTCTTCTATCGCCTTGAGGTGGTCGGAGAGCGTGAAGCCGGCCGTCTCGCCAGGCTGCGTCATCACGTTCGCCACGTAGACGATGGGACCGGAGAAGCGCGCTAGCGCCTCGGGAACCCCGCGCCCGAGTAGCGACGGAATAGTGCTCGTGAACAGGCTTCCCGAGCCGAGCACAACGACGTCCGCGCCGGCCAGCGCCTCGAGCACCTCCTCCGGGGCCGCGGCCGTCGCCGGTTCAGCGGTAACCCGGGCGACGACCCTTCCCGACTCGCGCACCGTCGATTCGCCCCGGGTGACGGTCCCGTCGGTGTAGGTCACGACGAGGGTGAGGCTCTCGGTGGCGGCGGGAAAGACCCGTCCGGTCACGCGAAGGAAGCGGGCCGCCTCCTGCACGCCTTCGGAGAACCCGCCCGACATCTCCGCGAGCGCCGCGATGATCAGGTTGCCGACGCTGTGGTCGCGCAATTCGGTTCCACCCTCGAAGCGGTAGTTGAAGACCTCGGCGAGGCGCCGTCGCCCCGCGAGCGCGACGAGACAGCTCCGCACGTCACCCGGGGGCGCCATGCCGAGCTCCTGACGCAGCCGGCCGCTCGACCCGCCGTCATCGGCCACGCTCACCACCGCCGTAAGGCGATCACCGATCGGCTTGCGCAGCCCTTCGAGCAGCACCGGAAGGCCCGTCCCTCCGCCGAAGGCGACCACCCGCGGGCGCGCGGCTCGCCCCTTCTGTCCCGCTTGGAGGGTCAAGGACGCCAGTATCGCCGGAGCTTCAGCCGGCCGGGACGGCGACTCGGCTCCCTGTGGCCCCTCGGCGTTCCGTGTGACGGCTGATGGCATCGGGGTCGTCGAGCCCGAGATTCGTGAGCCGCTCCACTTCTCGTGGGTCGCGCAGAGCGGCCTGGAATCGCTCGTCGTCTCGCTCCCCCTGCCACTTGGCGACGACCATGGTGGCCACACTGTTGCCGATGCAGTTCGTGAGCGCCCGGCCCTCGCTCATGATCCGGTCGATCCCGACCACGAGGGCGATCCCCACCGCGATGGCGTCTGCAGTGAAGAACTGACCGCCGAACGCCTGCAGGGAGGCGGTGAGCGTCACGAGGCCGGCTCCGGTTATCCCGGCCGCGCCCTTCGAGGTCAGCACCATGAGCCCGGCAAGCGCTATCTGCTCGCCGATCGCCATGTCCTGCCCGGCGGCCTGCAGAATGAAGAGCGCTCCGAGCGTGAGGTAGATGCAGGTGCCGTCGAGGTTGAAGGAGTACCCCGTGGGAATGACCACCCCGACCACCTGACGCGACGCACCTGCGGCCTCGAGCTTTCGCAGCAGACGGGGCAGCACCGTCTCCGATGAAGAGGTCCCGACGATGATCAGCAGCTCGTCCTTGAGCATGCGGACGAAGCGGAAGATGTTGAAGCCGCTCACCCGGGCGATCAGGCCGAGCACCACGAAGACGAAGATCGCGCACGTCACCCAGAACGTGATCATCAATTTCCCGAGATTGGCCAGCGAGTCGCCGCCGAACGCCGCCACGGTGTACGCAATACCGCCGAAAGCTGCGAGCGGCGCAGCCCACATGACGAGGGTGATCACCTTGAACAGGATCTGCGAGGCGGTCTCGAATCCACCGACGACGCGCTCGCGAGTGACCTTCGGCAGGGACGAGATCGCGGCCGCAACCAGGATTGCGAGCATAAGAACGCGGAGGATCTCGTTCTCGACGAAGGGCCCGGCAAGGCTGTCGGGGAGCAGATGGTCGGTGATGAAGGGCACGAGGCCGCTGCCCCCGCCCGCCTCCTTGATCGACTCCTCGGCGGCGGCCTTGCCCGAATCGCTTGCCACCGCGTTCAGGCCTGCCCCCGGCTTGACCAGGTTGGCAGCGAGAAGGCCGAGCGTGAGCGCGACGATGGTGGCGCTGAAGAAGTACCCGAGCGCTTTAGCCGCGAGCCCGCCTGCCCGTGCCATGTCGCCGAGGGACGCGATGCCGATGATCACCGTCACGAAGATCACGGGAGCGGTGATGGTCTTGATGAGCTGGATGAAGGCGTCGGCGAGCCACTTCGCCTTCTCCGCCGTGTCAGGAGCGGCGAACCCGAGGATGATCCCGAGCGTGATGCCGATGAGCACCCAGAACCACAGCTGACGGGTCACCCCACCCCGGTCGTCCGCCGGGCTGCCCGGCTGTTCCTCCTCGGCTTCGCCCTCACCGCGTGTGCTCGTCGACATCCGGCTCCCCTCCCGATGGCCCAGGAC
>JACCYI010000317.1 GCA_013696535.1 Solirubrobacterales bacterium | reverse complement strand
GTGGATCGACGCGCCCACGCGCGTCGGGGATCTGCTGGCGAAGGGGGTCCTTGGCGCCGAGAACGGCGAGGTCATCGTCAGCGACTCGACGACCGTGAATCTGTTCAAGCTGACCAGCGCGATCTTGGACGGCCGCGAGGGCGCCCTGCTCACCGACGCGGGTAACTTCCCAACCGACCGCTACGTGCTCGAGGGTCTCGCCGCCGGCCGGGGTCGCGAGCTGCGGCTCTTCGAGCCCGCGGACACGCTGCACGGGCCATCGCCCGAGGACGTCGCGCAGGCGGTCGCCCACGCCGATGTCGCGCTCGCGGTGATCTCCCACGTCGCCTACAGCTCCGGCGCCCTCGCCGACCTCAAAGGCATCGAGGCCGCGGCCGGCAGCACGCCGATCGTCTGGGATCTCTCGCATTCGGCCGGCGCGGTCGCGGCTGATCTGAGCGCCGCGGGCGCCCGCTACGCCGTCGGATGTACCTACAAGCACCTCAACGCGGGGCCTGGAGCGCCCGCCTTCCTCTACGTCCGCGAGGACGCCCAATCCGCACTCCGGTCGCCCATCTGGGGGTGGTTCGCGCAACGCGAGCAGTTCGCGATGGAGCGCTCGTACGATCCCGAGCCCGGCATCCGGCGTTTCCTGGCGGGCACGCCGCCGATCCTCGGGTTGATAGCGGTCCAGGAAGGCGTCAAGCTCACCGCCGAAGCCGGGCTGCCAGCCATTCGCGCGAAGTCCGAAAGCCTGACCGAGCTCATCGTCACCTACCACGACGAGCACCTCGCCGCTCTGGGCTTCGAGCTCGGCTCCCCCCGGGACCCCGGCCGCCGCGGCGCGCACGTGTCGCTGCGCCACCCGCTGGCGTGGCCGATCTGCCGGGCGCTCATCGACCGCGCCGATGTCACTCCCGACTTCCGGGGTCCCGATCGCGTGCGACTCGGCGTGGCGCCGCTCTACACGACCCACGTCGAGGTCTTCGACGCCCTCGAGCGCTTGCGTGGGCTGGTCGAACTGGGCGAGCACGAGCTCGTCGACGCCGCACCCTCGCGTGTCACGTGAAACGCGTGCTGGGAGGCCTGGGGCTCGCCGTGGCCGGTTTCGTCGCGCTTCTCGTGGTCGAGGCGATCCTTGCCCGGCGGGGCGAGGTGGAAGGCTTCACTGGGCCGTCGTCCGCGCCGCACACATTCGGCGACGACGGGCCTGAACTCGCCTATGTCGTCATCGGAGACTCGACCGGAGCCGGCCAGGGCGCTCCGTACGAGAGCGGTGTCGCCGTGGGCAGCGCCCGCCATCTCGCCGCTGCCGGCCGCCGGGTCACGCTCGTGAACCTCGCCGTCTCCGGGTCGACCATGGGCGACGTCCTCGCGGACCAGAGTGCCCGAGCCGCTCGCCTAGAACCCGATGTGGTCCTGATCGCAGCCGGCGCCAACGACGTGACCCACCTCACCCGGATCGGCGCGGTCATCCGCGACCTCGAGCAGATAGTCGCGCGGCTTCGGGCTACACGTCCAGGGGTGCGGATCGTGCTCACCGGCGCTCCCGACGTGGGCACAGCGCGACGCCTCGCTCAGCCTCTGCGTTGGGTCGCCGGACTCCGCACGCGGCAGCTCAACCGGGCAATCGCCGAGGGGGCCGACTCACAGGGACTCACCTTCGCGCCGATCGCCGCGCGCACCGGTCCGATGTTCGCCGAGGATCCGACCCTGCTCGCCCCGGACCGGTTTCATCCAGATGCCCGCGGCTACGCGACCTGGATTCCGGTCGTCACCGAAGCGCTCGATCGGACTTTGCGACCCTGATTCAGCGGCCGTAGCGGTCCTTCGCGAGCACGAGCTGCTCGGGAAGGGCGGTGCGCGGCGGAGGCGAAGGGTCGGCTACGACGGAGACCGTCTCGGCAACGGAACGCGTGACGGTCACCTCACGGGTGGGGAAGCGCACGGTCACGTGCGCTTCGGCCGACTCCGCCATCTCGCCCTCCCAGCCGGGCTCGAGCCCGGCGGCCTTGAGGTAGTGCAGGAGATCCTCCGCCTCGTTCTCGAAGCGAAGCACCCGCACCTCGGCGCCCACCTCGACATCGGCGAGGGGCACGCCCTCGATGCGGTCGGCCGTCGATATCGGGTGGCCGTGAGGACAGGTCTTGGCGCCCCCGATCGCCGCAAGCATCCGCTCCTCCAGAACAGGCGACATGGCGTGCTCCAGGCGCTCGGCCTCCTCGTGAACCTCATCCCAGGGAATCTGCAGCACGTCGGTGAGGAAACGCTCGATCAACCGGTGGCGTCGGACGACGCCCTCGGCATGCTCGAGCCCGTCGTCCGTGAAGCGCAGAACCTTGTCACTCGATCGGGTCACGTAGCCGTCGCGCTCGAGCCGGCCGATCATCTCGTGGACCGTCGGCGCCGACAACTGCATCGCCCGGGCGACGTTGGCGCCCGTCATGGGAAGCCCGGCTTCCTGCAACCAGAAGATGGTCTGCAGGTATTCCTCTTCGGCCTCCGTGGCGTTGGCTTGCGACATGCCCCCATCTTACGTGCCGCCAGGGGCTTCCGGGGCGCCATTGCGCCCCTACGCGGCCTGAGGTCCTTCGCGTCGCCGCTCGAGCGCATGCAACCGCCGTTCAGCGATCGCCATGAATGCGCGTGTGGCCGGCGACACGTGCGCGTCGCGCCGGGTGATGAAGGCGAAGGTGTCGTACAGCGGCGGATCGAACGGCACGCAGTGCAAGCGACGGGCGGAGCCCCTGCCGACCGCCAGGATCTTTGCGCCGATGGTGTCGCCTAAGTCCCGTGCCGCAAGGTCAAAGGCCGTCTCGACGTACTCCACCTCGATCTGGGGCTCGAGTTTGACTCCGGCCCGCTGCGCTCGATCGAGCAGCTGACGACGGGTGGGATCGTCCCAGCCGAAGCGCGCGTCATAGAGGATCAGCGGGATTTCGCTGAGTCGCTCGATGGTCATCGGCTCGGTCGTCTTGCGCGGGTCGGCGGACATGAAGAGGATCTCGTCGCGCAGAGCCGGGCGTACGTCGAGGTGGCGGTCGTCGATCGGCAGGACGATGAGGCCGCCCTCCAGCCGGCCGTCGCGCACGGCGTCGGCCACTTCAGAGGAATTCAACCCGACGAGCCGCACCCGCACCTTCGGATGGCGGCTGCGGAAGTCCTGCACGAGGTCTGAGAGCAGGTAGTGAGGCGCGTTCCCAAAGGTCCCGAAGGTCGCCGTGCCGCCCGTGAGCGTCCGGACCTCGCGAACGGACTCCGCCGCCTCGCTCGCGGCCGCGAGCGTCCGCTCCGCCCTGGGGCGCAGGAGCCGGCCCGCTTCGGTCAGTTCGAGGCGGCGACCCCCGCGCGCGAAGAGCTGAACGCCGAGCTCGGCCTCCAGCCGGCGGATCTGCTCCGAGAGTGACGGTTGTGCCATATGGAGCTCGGTCGCCGCGGCCGAGAATGAACCCATCTCGACGGCAGCGACGAAGTAGGTGAGCTGTTGCAAAGTCATATAGGCTTAGCCTTGTGACCGCACAGTCAACATAGCCTACCGCAATGGCGCACAAGCCCTATCCTGGATGACATGACATTCCTTCTCATCATTCTCGGCAGTGTGGTCTTCGGCCTCGCCTCGGTTCGCTACGGCGCGGAATCGCGCCCCGGGTTCGACGAGCGCTTCCCGATCTCGTAAGCGATTTCCCGGGACACCGGCGAGCGTCTCCGCAGATCGTGCCCGGAGCGACGACGATCGCCGTTGAGGTTACGCTGCAATCGTGGCGCTCCCGCTCACCCTTCCGGTCATGCCGCAGCTCGCCCGCCCCGCCAAGGCGCTTCCGACCGGCGACAAGTGGACCTATGAGCCCAAGTGGGATGGCTTCCGCTGCATCGCATTCGTAGACGGCGGGCGCGCCGAGCTGCAGTCGCGTAACGGCAAGTCGCTGACTCGCTACTTTCCCGAGCTTCAGTTCCCCCCAGGCCGCTACGTCGTCGACGGCGAGATCGTGGTGTTCGACGATCGAGGCCGACAGGACTTCGACGCGCTGGGCCAGCGAGTGCATCCCGCCGCTTCGCGGATCGAGATGCTCGCCGAGAAGACGCCCGCCCGCTACGTCGCGTTCGATCTGCTCGCCTG
>JACCYI010000316.1 GCA_013696535.1 Solirubrobacterales bacterium | reverse complement strand
TCGCGGCGCAGCGCCATGAACATCCGCGGCATCACGGGGAAGTGGAAGGCCATGTGGCACTCGTCTCCGTCGCCGAAGTACTCCACGACGTCGGCCGGCCACTGGTTGGCCTCCGCGAGCAGGACCTTGTCGGGATATTCGGCGTCGACCGTCCTGCGCACCCGCTTGAGGAATTCGTGGGTCTCGGGCAGGTTCTCGCAGTTGGTGCCCTCACGCTCGAAGAGATACGGCACGGCGTCCAGCCGGAAGCCATCCAGCCCCAGATCCAGCCAGAAGCGCAAGGCGGAGAGCATCGCCTCCTGGACCTCGGGGTTGTCGTAGTTGAGGTCGGGCTGATGCGAGAAGAAGCGGTGCCAGAAGTAGGCGCCGGCCTTCTCGTCCCACGTCCAGTTGGAGGTCTCCGTGTCCACGAAGATGATGCGGGCTTCCTCGTAGCGATGGTAGGTGTCAGACCACACGTACCAGTCGCGCTTGGGGGAGTCGGGAGCGGAGCGCGACTCCTGGAACCACTCGTGGTCGCTCGAGGTGTGATTCATGACGAGGTCCGCGATCACCCGGATGCCCCGCTGATGCGAGGCGTCGATGAACGAGCGGACGTCGTCGATGGACCCGTAATCGGCGTGGACGGCCTCGTAGTCCGCGATGTCGTAGCCACCGTCGCGCAACGGCGAGGCGTACATCGGCAGCAGCCAGATGCAATCGATCCCGAGCCATTGGAGGTAGTCGAGCTTCTCCGCCAGCCCGCGGAAGTCACCCGAGCCGTCGCCGTTGCCGTCGAAGAAGCCGCGCAGGTGGATCTCGTAGAACACCGCGCGCTTGAACCACAGCGGGTCTGACTCGAACCAGTGCTGACCCGCAGGGTTCATCGGCCCTCCGCCCGAAAGACGTGGCCGGCGCGGGCGATCGGGTCGAGGCGTACGAAGTTGCGACCGATGCGCCAGTCAAAACGCTCATCACTCAGCAGGTCCGTGACCGAGAAGGCGGGAGGCAGACCAAGCTCGTAGGGCACGACGCACAAGCCTTCCTGTGAGTGATGGGGATCGAGGTTGACCACGCAGATCAGGGTGTTGTCGCCGGTGCGCTTGGCGTAGGCGATGAGCGCCTCGTTCTCCGTGTCCAGGAAGGACACGTTCTCGAGGTGCTGAAGCGCCGGGTTTGCGCGGCGGATCGCGTTGACCTTCGCGACGAAGGGCAGCAGCGGCCCGTCGAGCCTCCGCGACTTGACCTCGTACTTCTCCGAGTCCAGGTACTCCTCTGACCCCTCCCGCACAGGGACGTTCTCGAACGACTCGAAGCCTGAGTAGATCCCGTAGGTGGGCGAGAGGGTTCCAGCGAGCAGCAGGCGCACCGCAAAGGCCGGCGGGCCACCGTGCACGAGGTACTCGTTGAGGATGTCCGGCGTGTTGGTGAAGAAGTTGGGCCGGTAATACTCCTTCATCTCGGAGTGCGCCAGCTCCGAGACGTACTCCTGCAGCTCCCAGCGGGAGTTCTTCCACGTAAAGTAGGTGTAGGACTGGGTGAAGCCGAGCTTGGCCAGCGTGCGCATCATCGCCGCGCGGGTGAAGGCCTCGGCCAGGAAGATCACGTCGGGGTCCGAGGCGCGGATGTCGGCGATCAGCCACTCCCAGAAGGCCAGCGGCTTGGTGTGCGGGTTGTCGACCCGGAAGACCTTGACCCCGTGATCGACCCAGTGGCGGACCACGGCGAGCAGGGCGTTCCACAGTCCCCGCCAATCCTCGCAGTCGAAGTCGAGGTTGTAGATGTCCTGGTACTTCTTGGGCGGGTTCTCGGCGTACTTCAAGGAGCCGTCCGGGCGGCGGTTGAACCACTCGGGGTGATCCGCGAGCCAGGGATGGTCGGCCGAGCAGTTGATGGCCAGGTCGAGTGCGACGTCCATTCCGTGGTCGGCCGCTGTGGCGACGAGGGCGTCGAAATCGGTGAGCGTGCCGAGCTCGGGATGGATGGCGTCATGGCCGCCGTGACGGTGATGCCCGATCGCGTAGGGCGAGCCTGGGTCCTCGGGGCCGGCGGTGAGGGCATTGTTGGGGCCCTTGCGGTTCGTCTCGCCGATCGGGTGGATGGGCGGGAAGTAGAGGACGTCGAAGCCGAGCTCGGCGAGCCTCGGGATCTGCTCTCGCACTCCCGCGAAGCCGCCCCACGAGCGCGGAAAGAGCTCGTACCACGAGCCGAAGCGCGCGCGCACCCGATCGACGTCGAGGGCGACGGGCCGAGCCAACGTGGTGGCTCCCGCGCGGTCGGGGTGGCGCCCGACCGCAGCGAGGAGCTCGGGGTCGAGCGCCGCGGCGTGCCTCGCCGGCTCGGCGAGCTCGAGATCCTGAAGCCGGGTCCGCGCACGCTCGATCAGAGCGCGATCACCGGCGTCGCCGCCGGCCCGGGCAGCGGCCTCGCGCAACAGGACAACGCCTTCGGAGAGCTCGCCGGTCAGGTCGGACTGCCCGAAGGCCACCTTGCGCGCCAGCTCGTCGCGCCACGACGCGAACGCGTCCGCCCAGGCCGTGATCGTCCACTCCCACGGCCCGCAGGCGTCCACTCCGAAGTCGCCGGACCAGGTGTCGCCGTCCAGGTGGGCATCGATGTGGCGCAGCGGGCGCTCACGCCAGTCCGCGGCCTCCCGGCGGCGATAGGCCACGACAGCCTCAAGGACGTCGTGTCCGTCGCGGAAGATGGTGGCCGTGACGCTGACCGTGTCACCGACGGAGTGCTTCGCGGGGTAGCGTCCGCAGTCGATCACGGGCTGCGGCGCCTCGATCTGGATGCGGGGCGGGCGGGGTTGGCTTGCCATTGAGGTGGGCACTCGCCTTCGGGAAATGGACATCACGAGATCGAGCGGCGTGCAATTGCACCCCACCTCGCTGCCTTCGGGCAAGCTCGGGGACGAAGCCTACGCATTCGTCGACTGGCTCGCCGACGCGGGCCAGTCCTGGTGGCAGATGCTGCCCCTCGGGCCACCCGATCGCCACGGATCGCCGTACAAGTCCGCGTCGGCCTTCGCGGCGTGGAGCGGGCTGCTCGCCGATCCGCAGGCCCACGTGTCGCGCGCGGAAGCCGAGGTATTCCGCGAACGCCACGCCTACTGGATCGACGGCTGGGAGGCCCACGCCGGCGGGGTGCAGGCTGTCCATGCCCAGGTCCGGTTCGAGCGCGAATGGACGGCCCTGCGCGCGCATGCGGCCAGGCGCGGAGTGCGGCTGATCGGTGATGTGCCGATCTACGTGGCGCCGGAGGGGGCCGACCACGTGCGCTGGCCCGAGCTCTTCCAGGCCGGCGTGCAGGCGGGCGTCCCGCCCGACGCCTTCACGGACGACGGGCAGCTGTGGGGCAACCCCCTCTACGACTGGCCCGCGATGCGCCGGCGGCGCTACCGCTGGTGGACCGAGCGCTTCAAGCGCACCTTCGAGCTCTTCGACCTCGCCCGGATCGATCACTTCCGCGCGTTCGTGGCCTACTGGGCGGTGCCAGCGGATGCGCCTGACGCCCGCGGCGGCCGGTGGAAGCGGGGGCCGGGCCGAGCGGTGTTCGATGCGGCGTCGCGTGAGCTCGGGCCGTTGCCGCTGATCGCCGAGAACCTCGGGGTCATCACGGAGCCCGTCGAGCGGCTGCGGCGTGATCTCGGGCTTCCGGGCATGGTCGTTCTCCAATTCGCCTTCGATCCCGACGACCCGGGCGGGCCGCATCGGCCCGAGAATCACACGGAGGACTCCGTCGTCTACACGGGTACCCATGACTCCGACACCCTGCGAGGCTGGTGGAACGCACTCGAAGCTCCACGACGCAAGGAGACCGCGAGAGCGCTCACCGACGCCGGCTTCGCCTCGCTCGACGAGCCCGAGTGGGGTCTCATAGGCCTCGCCTGGTCCTCACGCGCCCAGCTCGCGATGCTGCAGGTCCAGGACGTTCTCGGACTGGGCTCTGA
>JACCYI010000315.1 GCA_013696535.1 Solirubrobacterales bacterium | reverse complement strand
CAGGCCTCAGCCAACGCCCCCCGCCTTGGGTACCGTTTCGGCGTCGTGGTCTTCGCGGTCGCAGCGACGGCGCCGCTGCTCAGCCTGGCGTTCGCCGACAGGGAGCGGGTACGGGCCGGTGAGCAGTTCGCGACGCAGCCAGCGGTGTCCTACGCCCGGCTCGAACGCGCCGCTGCGCTCAATCCGTTCAGTAGTCAGCCCGCCACGCTGGAGGGCTCGATCGCCGTTCGCCGTGGGGACCTTCCCCGCGCCGACGCAGCGTTCGGTCGAGCGTTGGAGCGCGTTCCCGACGATCAGTACGCGGTGCTCGAACGAGGTGCCATCGCGTCGGCACGCGGGGATCGGCCCCGGGCGTCACGGCTCCTGGCCAGGGCAGCCGCGCTGGCGCCGCGGGACGCGCTCACGCGACAAGCCCTGGACGTGGTCAGGTCCGGTGCGACGATCGACCTCGTGGAGCTCAACCGCCGCATTTTACGGTCGGCGACACAGCTCATCGGGTAAATGCCGCTCGGCGAACGTGTCCGCCGGAGCTGCCGCCGACCGCGCCCCGCGCTGGTATCCTTCCAACCCCTATGCGCCTGCTCTCGGCCACACTCCTCGCGACGATCACCTTCGTCACCCCAGCGGTCGCCAGCGATCCGCTTCTGAGCGGCTACTCCGGGCCCGGAGGCGGCGACCTGACTGTGTTAGGCACGCAGATCCTCCCGGGCGGCGTGGCCGCCAGACCGGACGGTCCGGACAGGCCCCTTGCCGCTGCGAAGGCAACGCCATCGGCTGTCGCAAACGGCAGCGTGGCCGCCGACGGTCCGACCCCTCGGGGCGCGGCCGCGACGCCGGGTACCGCTTCGAGACCACACCTCGGCGCCCAGCAGTCGACTGACCCGCCTAAGGCCCCCAAGCGATCGTCGGGAGCCCAGCCGACGGCGACACCGGGCCAGACCCGCAAGGCACGCCTTGGCGCCCGGAAGGTGGCAGCGGGAGAAACCACCGTCCCTTCCCGCACGCTTGCCACCCCTCCGCCGGCTACCGGGTCGAACCAGCCGACCGCGCTGAACGCCCCCTTTCCGGTGTCCGGCCGCGATGCGCTGCTCGCCTTCGTCGGGCTCGCCGCCCTGGCGGGGGTTGCGGTCGCCACGGCCAGAGCGGCTGGCGAGTCCCTCCCCGGCCGCTAGGACGTGAGCGCGCCCGCCCTCGCCGAGCGTTTCGGCCGGGTCGCCGTAGCGCACGAGTGGCTGACGGTCCCAGGCGGTTCCGAGCAGGTGGTGGAAGCCATTCTCGCGCTCTTTCCGCAGGCCGACGTCTTCACCACCGTGTACGAGCCCGGCGCGTTTGGGTGGCTCGACGGTCATCGCGTCCACGAGTCGGCGCTAGGCCGTGTCCCGGGAGCGCGTCGGCACTACCCGAAGCTCCTCGGATTGATGGACGCCGCGTGGCGTCATTTCGACCTTTCGGACTACGACCTGGTGGTCTCCTCGTCACACGCCTGCGCGAAGAACGTCCGGACAGCGAAGGGCACCGTGCACGTCTGCTATTGCCACACGCCGATGCGCTACCTCTGGGATCCTGGATTTCTAGACGGCGAGCGCCTTGGGCGCGTCGGACACGCCGCCTTCCGTGCTGCGATGCCGCGACTGCGCCGCGCAGATCTTCGGGGTGTGGCCGGCGTCGACCGCTTCGTGGCCAACTCGTCGGTCGTAGCGGGGCGCATCGAGCGGTTCTACGGCCGGGCGTCGGACGTCGTACACCCTCCGGTTCGTGTGCGCTCTCGTCTAGAGCATCCTCGTCCGCCAGTCGACCGTGAAGCTCCGTACCTCGTCTTCGGGCGATTGGTGCCCTACAAGCGCGTCGATCACGCGGTGCAGGCGTGTGCGCGGCTTGGTCGACGCCTGGTAGTCGCTGGTGACGGTCGAGATGCGGCGCGGCTTCGGGCGATGGGGGGTGCAGGGGCGTCGTTCGTCGGTCGCGTGGGGGACGAGCAGATGGCCAGCCTTCTCGCAAGCTCACGGGCACTGCTCTTCCCCGGCGAGGAAGACTTCGGCATGGTGCCCGTGGAGGCGCAGGCAGCCGGGCTGCCGGTCATCGGGCTCGGCACCGGCGGCGTCCGCGACTCCGTGGTCGACGGCGTGACCGGCGTCCTCTACGAGGATCACACCGTCGAGGGCCTGGTTGCGGCGATCGAGCGGTTCGAGGCACTCGCACTCGACGAGACGGCCGTCCGTGACAACGCACGCCGCTTCGGCCCCGAACGGTTCTCGCAAGGTTTCATCCGCGCGGTCCTGGCGACGAGAGCGGGCGACCGGCGGCCCGCGGTGGTTCCCGTCCGCCCCCCGGGTTCGCGACCGCGAACGGTCAGCGAAGAGGCGGAGCGCGGACGATGATCGACGGTCTTGCGAGAGAGACCCGGCGGGCGTGGCTCCAAGGCGTCGCAGAACCATTCCCAGTGTTCCTCGACGACGCACCGGGTCCCATCGGAGTGGTTCTCTGCCCCCCGTTCGGTTGGGAGGAGATGTGCTCCTACCGCCCTCGGCGCGAGTGGGCGCGGGCCTTCGCGGCCGAAGGGGTCCCAGCGGTACGACTCGACCTCCCCGGTCAGGGCGAAGCGGGCGGGGGGCCGCAGTCGCCCGGCCGGCTTGCGGCGTGGACCGACGCCATCGGCCTGACCGCGACGTGGCTGCTCGAGCAGTCCGGCTGCCACCGCGTCGTCGCGGTGGGCATGTCGCTCGGAGGCCTTCTCGCGCTCCTTGCCGCGGCCGATGGTGCACCCGTCGATGATTTCGTCCTGTGGGGTCTGCCGGCCTCGGGTCGGGGCTTCACGCGCGAGCTCCGCGCCTTCGGTCGCATGGAGGCGAACACCGTCAAGCCCGACGACCCGTCGCTGGTGGCTCAGTTGCTGCCCGAGGGCGCCATCGCGGCCGGCGGCTACATGCTGTCGGCACAGACACGGCAGGATCTCGAAGCCCTTGGCGACAATGCGCCGGCGCTTCGACACCCGGACGCCCGTGCGGCGCTCCTGCTCGAGCGAGATGGCACCGCGCCGCCCGAGAACATCGTGGAGGGGCTCCGGGCGCAGGGCATCGAGGTCGAGGTCGCGGCGGGCCGGGGCTACGGTCGGATGCTCGTCGAGCCGCAGTTCGCCAGGCTGCCGGCCGACGTGGCTGCACGCACGCTCGCCTT
>JACCYI010000047.1 GCA_013696535.1 Solirubrobacterales bacterium | reverse complement strand
CCTACGCGCTGCTCGAGGCGTTCGGCTTCCCGTTCTCCAAGGACGGCAACCCCTTCATCACCAAGACGGAGGCCTGATCGATGGCCAAGACCTCACAGCGCGTCAAGCAGGCGCGCCCCGCGAAGTTCCCGACGCGCGAGTACACGCGCTGCCGCAAGTGCGGGCGCTCGCGCTCGGTGTACCGCAAGTTCGGCGTCTGCCGCATCTGCCTGCGCACCCTCGCCCACGAGGGGTTCATCCCCGGCATGACGAAGTCGAGCTGGTAGCGCCATGACGATGACCGACCCCATCGCGGACTTCTTGACCCGGATCCGCAACGGCATCCGCGCCGCACACGAGACCGTGGAGATCCCGTCGTCCAAGCTCAAGCGCGAGCTCGCCCGGATCCTCAAGGAGCAGGGCTACATCCAGGCCTACGAGCTGCGGGCCCCCGACGCCGACCACCCCGGCGAGCGCGTCGTGATCACGCTCAAGTACACCGACGACCGCCGCTCGGCGATCCAGGGCCTGCGGCGCGTCTCGCGCCCGGGCCAGCGCACCTACCGCGACCACGGCAACTTGCCGAAGGTCCAGGGCGGCATGGGCACCATCATCATGTCGACCTCCCACGGGGTCATGACGGGCCACCAGGCCCGCCAGAGCGGCGTCGGCGGCGAAGTCGTCGCGGAGGTCTGGTAGCCATGTCGCGCATCGGCAGGAAGCCCATCGAGGTGCCCTCGGGCGTCGAGATCGAGGTCCGCCCCGAGCTCGTGAGCGTCAAGGGCCCCAAGGGCGCGCTCTCCGAGCGCATCCACCGCGACATGACCGTCTCCGTCGAGGACGCCGTGGTCACCGTCACGCGACCGACCGACCGCGGCGAGCACCGGGCGCTCCACGGCCTGACCCGCTCGCTGGTGGCCAACATGGTCGAGGGCGTCACGACGGGCTACGCCAAGGCGCTCGAGATCCAGGGGGTCGGCTACCGCGCCAACCTGAAGGGCTCGACGCTCGAGCTTGCCCTCGGCTACTCGCACCCTGTGCATATCGAGACGCCCGACGGGATCGAGTTCGAGGTGCCGGTGCCCACGCGCGTCGTCGTCAAGGGCATCGACAAGCAGCTCGTCGGCGAGACCGCGGCAATCATCCGCAAGCAGCGGCCCCCGGAACCCTACAAGGGCAAGGGTATCCGCTACGAGGGCGAGATCGTCGCCCGGAAGGTCGGAAAGCGAGCATGACCATCACCACCAAGCCGGCGCAGCGCCTGCGTCGCCGCCGCCGTGTGCGCGCGAAGATCACCGGGTCCGAGGTCCGTCCCCGCATCTCGATCTTCCGCTCCAACCGCGGGATCTCCGCCCAGCTCATCGACGACGCCGCCGGAAGGACCATCACGTCCGTCACGTGGACCGAGTCCGAGCTGCGCGGCCTCAAGCCGATGGACCAGGCGACCCGCGGCGGAGAGCTGCTGGCCGAGCGGGCGAAGTCCGCCGGCGTGGACACTGCCGTCTTCGACCGTGGCGGCTACCGCTACCACGGCCGTGTCAAGGCGTTCGCCGATGGCGTTCGCGAGGGAGGACTCACCGTATGAGCATCGACCGGAGCGTCAGCCCTCAGGGCCTCGACCTGCAGGAGCGGGTCGTCGAGATCAACCGCGTCGCCAAGGTCGTCAAGGGCGGTCGCCGCTTCTCCTTCACCGCGCTGGTCGTGGTCGGAGACGAGCGCGACGTCGTGGGCGTCGGCTACGGCAAGGCCAACGAGGTCCCGCTCGCGATCCAGAAGGGCGTCGAGCAGGCCAAGAAGAACCTCTTCAAGGTGCCGAAGCACGGCTCGACCATCACCCACCAGTCGCTCGGCGTCTTCGGCGCCGGCCGCGTCTTCCTCAAGCCGGCTTCGCCCGGTACCGGGGTCATCGCCGGTGGCGGTGTGCGGGCGGTGCTCGAGCTCGCGGGCATCCACGACATCCTGAGCAAGTCGCTCGGCTCGCAGAACCCGATCAACCTGGTCAAGGCGACGCTGACGGCGCTCCAGCAGCTCCGCAAGCCCGAGGAGGTCGCCGAGCTGCGCGGCCTCTCGATCAACGCGGTGCTCGGCCTCGCCGAGAAGGCCACCGAGGTCGACCTCGACGCCGAGGTCATCCACGCGGAGGCCGATGCGTCAGAGACCCCCGAGGAGGCCGCCTCACTGGCCGCCACCGCCCCCGGGAGCGTCGACTGATGGCACTCAAGGCGACCCAGACGAAGTCGAAGAACGGCTCGGACAAGGCCCAGCTCGCCACGCTCGAGTCCCTCGGCCTGCGCCGTATCGGCCATACCGTCGAGGTCAAGGACACCCCGCAGGCCCGGGGCATGCTGCACCGCGTGCGCCACCTCATCACGATTACCGAGGACTAGAGCAATGGCGTCAGAAGACCGACAGGACAAGCCGGAGGTCATCGGCCTCCACACGCTGAAGCCTGCTCCGGGCAGCCGCAAGGACCGCAAGCGCGTCGGTCGCGGGCATGGCTCGGGAATGGGCAAGACGTCGGGCCGTGGCCACAAGGGCGCGGGCTCGCGGACGGGCGCCAAGGACCGCGCCCGCTTCGAGGGCGGCCAGATGCCGATCCACATGCGGATGCGCAAGCTGCGTGGCCCGCACATGAAGAAGTCGATGCCGTTCGAGATGTTCCGCACGCACACGCAGGCCGTGAACGTCGGCGATCTCGAGGACCGCTTCGAGGCGGGTGACAC
>JACCYI010000307.1 GCA_013696535.1 Solirubrobacterales bacterium | reverse complement strand
TGCGCGAAGTTGATGAGCTCGATGATCCCGTAGACCAGGGTGTAGCCCACGGCGATCAGGGCCCAGATGGAGCCGTTGGAGAGGCCCTGGAAGACGTTGTTGCCGAGGCGCGAGAGATCGCCCTGCTCGGTGAGGTCCTTGATGCCGTAGTAGACCGGCAGCGCGAGGAGGACGGCCAGCAGGCCGTACTTCGACAGCAGCTCGGCCACGATGTTGCGCGAGCGTGCCGGCGGCGCCGCGGTCTGCAGCGTGGGTGCTTCGGTTGTGGCCACGACGAAGGTCCTCGATCGCTTTCGTTAGGAAGATCGCCCTGGCGGCGGGATCGCGCTGATCCCGCCGCTGGGCGCTGATGATCAGAGTGCTAGCCCGTCGACTTGATCGTCGAGTCGTACTTCGGGTTGCCGTCCGGGCCGACCTTGTAGTACCCGTAGTCGGTCAGGGTCGTGTCGCCGTTCGGGTCGATCGAGTACTTGCCGAGAACCGAGTCGCGGTCCTTGGTCTTGAACAGTTGCGCGAGGACGCCCTCGCGCGTGGTGCCGGCCTTGCCGGCCGCCTTGATCGTGTCCAGCACCAGCTGCATCGCCTCGTAGCCGTAGATGGCGTACGGGTCGGGGTTGGCTTCGCTGTACTCCTTCTCGAAGGCGGCGATGAACTTCTTGCCGCCGGGGTAGGACCCGAGGTCGAGCGTCGCCACCGTGCAGCCGAACCTCTTGCCGACGGCGGCGGGGATGCCCTTCTTGCTCGGGCTGGTGAAGCCCGACTCGCAGACGCCGTCAGCGCCGTAGAGCTTCGCGCTCGGCAGCGCCGAGGCGACGTCTTTGTAGACCTGGATCGCCCCGTTCGCGGTGACGCCCGCGAAGAAGAAGCAGTCCGCGCCGGCGTTCTTGAACTTCGCCGCGACGCCGCGGAAGTTGGCCGCGTCCTTCTGGATGCCCTCGTTGGAGGTGATCGGCAGGCCGGCCGCCTTGGCCTTGATCTCGAACAGGCGGCTCAGACCGGAGCCGTAGGTGTCCTTGTCGTTGGCCACCGCGACCTTCGTGCAGCCGTCGTTCTTCATCTGGGTGACCACCGCCTGCGCCTGGATCGTGTCGCGCGGGACGATGCGGGTGTAGGTCTTCTTGCCGGTCGGCTGGTACTTCGCGGGCTCGCCCTTCTCGGAGCCGGGCTCGTCCGTGGTCAGGCCCACGTAGGTGTTGGCCGGGGAGATCTGCGCGATGCCCACCTGGTTGAGCAGCGGGATCGACAGCGCCGAGGCGCCCGAGTTGAACTCGCCGATGTAGGCGACCGCCTTCTTGTCCTGGGAGACCTTGCGCGCGTTGGACGCGACCTGGTTGGGCTCCCAGTTGCCCGCCTGCGCCGTGGAGTCGTCCAGTGACTTGTACTGGACGCTGACGGCGCCGGCCTTGTTGCCCGCCTGCTTGATGGCGAGATTGATGCCGTCGACCATGGCGTTGGTCTGGTCCTTCGAAGCGCCCTGGAGCGGGAGGCTCGAATAGACGGTGACCGAGCCGGAAGCCGCACCGCTCGAGCTCGACGAGCCCGAGCTCTTGGAGCTCGATGAGTCGTCGCCGCCACAGGCAGCGAGGCCGGCGGCGAGCGCCGGGATGGCGAAGGCGAGGGCCGCCTTCGAACGAATGTACAAGTTGCAATCCCTCCTCAAGGATCGTGTGTGGCGGCGAGCCTAACGACTGGGCCGGTCGCGTGGGGCGGACCCTGCGGCGGAGCACGGGTCCGGGAGCGTGACCGGCGGGCCTGACGACCTGCTCAAGCCATGCGCAGGAAGTTCGCCAGCATCGCCTTGCCGTCGTCGGTGAGCACCGATTCGGGATGGAACTGCACCCCTTCGACCGGCAGGAGGCGATGTCGCATGCCCATCAGCACGCCGCCGTCCGGGTCGACGGTGCGGCTCGTCACCTCGAGGCACGCGGGCAGCTCTGCCTCCGCGACGATCAGGGAGTGGTAGCGACCTACCGAGAGCTCGTCGGGCAGGCCGGCGTAGAGCCCGCGACCGTCGTGCGCGATGAGCGCCGTCTTGCCGTGCACGGGCTCGTGGCGCACCACCCGCCCCCCGAAGGCCTGCCCGAGCGCCTGGTGTCCGAGGCAGACGCCCAGCGTCGGGATCCCGGCCTCCGGCAGCCGACGCATCGCCTCCACGGAGATGCCGGCGTCGTCCGGGGTGCACGGCCCGGGTGAGACCACGACGCGGTCGGGGCGCC
>JACCYI010000237.1 GCA_013696535.1 Solirubrobacterales bacterium | reverse complement strand
GGTGAGGTCGGGGATGTGGTGCAGGACGGCGTGGCCGAGCACCAGGTCAAAGGACGCATCCTCGAACGGCAGGCGCTCGGCGTCGGCGAGCACCGCCTCGACCGCGACTCCCGCTTCGCGGGCGCTGGCCCGGAGAGCGTCGAGCATCCCGGGCGAGATGTCGGTGGCGACGGCGCGGCGCACCAGGCCGGAGCGCAGCAGGTTGAGCGTGAAGTAGCCCGTGCCGGCGCCGATCTCGAGCGAGCGCTCGAACGGGCCGGGATGCGGATCCAGCGCCTTGTGGACCTTGCCGAGCACCTGCATCTCGCCGACGGGCCCTATGTCGACGCCCCACTTGGCGTCGTAGGAGCGCGCGGCGGCGTCGTGGTACCGCGTGTTGACGTCGCGGATGGCGTCGGGAGTGACGGGGGCGCCCACGGGGGCGCGCAGTCTAGCCCGCTCGACCCCGATGCTCGACGGACTCCCGGACCACCGCGAAGCCGCGGGCGCGGTAGTGGGTGAGCGCGTGCCGGCCGTCAAGCTCACAGGTGTCGAGCGTGACACGGGAGGCGCCCTGCTCCCACGCAAGCCGTGCGACGCACGTCAGCAGGTGTCCGCCGAGCCCGCGTCCCTGCAGGCCGGGCAGGATCCCGAACATGGCGATGTATCGGTTCTCGTCCGGGCGGGTGACGACTTCGGCGTAGCCGGCCGGTGTCCCCGAGTCGGTCGCGATCCAGGTCCGGAGGGCCGGTCGCTCGGCGTGGTGCTGCCATTGCTCCGCCGACCACGGCAGCCTGTCGACCCAGTGGTGATCGCGGCCGATCTCTGAGTAGAAGAATCGGTTGAGCGATCCGAGCGGTATCCCGGCTCGCGCGACGCTGACGCCGGAGCCCGGATCGCGCGCCGGGCGCAGCTCGTCAGGGGTCTCCATCGCCAGATGCCAGACGCGGGTCGGGAGCCTCATGTGGCCGCCGAACCTAGCAATGCTCCCGCGCCGATCTGTGCGGTCCCCGGCGGCCGACTCCGCTCAGCCGATCGACAGCAGTTCGTCGAGCTTGTCGAAGGACCCGCTCCAACCGGCCTGCGCGTGCCCGAGCATCATCGCTGTGTGCGGGGTGTCGGTCAGCGTCATCCGGGTCTTGCTGCCGTGATCGCGGAGCTCGACTCGAGCGACGGTGCGAACCGGCAGGCCCAGCTCTGGCGATGACGACCGTCTCGGGCGGGGTGTGGAAGCCATGGGGCCCCCACCACTTGGCCACTTGAGCGGGGTCGGTCCACGCCCTGAACTAGAGGTCGCGGGTCGCCTCAAAGACACGGGTGATCAGGACCTCCTGGCCCTGACCGGCGGTCTGGATGGGGGTCCGCTCAGGCATCGCGTTGTCCTTCCTGGACGTCATCGAGATGATGATCGAGGCGGTCCATACGGCCCTCCCACCTCTCGCGGCAGAGCACCATCCACATGGCCGCCTCCTCGAGCGACTCGACTTGGAAGGTGCTGGGTCGTGATTGCGCCGCACGTCCCCGGGAGATCAAGCCCGCGTGCTCGAGCACCTTCGAGTGCCGGGAGATCGCCGGAAGGCTCAAAGGGAAGGGCCTGGCGAGTTCCGTGACGGTCGCGTCACTCTCGGCCAGCCGGGGCGAGGATCGCCCTGCGGGTCGGATCGGCGAGTGCCGCGAACGTCTCGCTGAGTTGGTCGGTGGGCTCGAGCTGTCAAGCGCGGGCGGTCGCCGCAGTGACGCGTAACGTGCTCTGCACACGACCGGGGAGCGCCACCATGGAGGCAGTCAGCACCGGCGGGGTGATCGGCCGGGTCATGCAGATCTATCGCGACCAGACCGGAGTCCTGCTCGGCACCGCTTTGATCATCTTCGGCATCGACGCGATGGCGAGCTTTCTGCTGGCCGACTCGCTTCTGGCCCTCGCGGCGATCCTCTCGCTCGTCCTCGGAACCTTCTACCAGGGGATGGTGGTGGAGCTGGTGCGCGACGTGCAGGACGGCCGTCGAGACAGCTCGGTCGGCGCGCTGTTTCGCAGTGTGTCCCCGGCGGCGGTCCCGCTGATCGCGGTCTCGTTCCTGGCCGCGCTCGGAATCGGCATCGGCCTCCTCCTGCTGATCGTTCCCGGGCTCTTCCTGTTGACCATCTGGGCCGTCGTCGCGCCGGTGACCGTCCTCGAGCGCCCCGGTGTGTTTTCTGCGTTCGGCCGCAGCCGGGAGCTGGTCCGAGGGCATGGCCGGCCCGTCTTCGGGGTGATGATGGTCGTCCTCGCGTTGGTCGTCGGGGTGTCGATTGCGTCGGTGCTGATCGGAAGGGCCGTCGGCCACGGCGGCGAGGCGGTCACGAGCTGGTTGCTCAGCGCGCTGGTCCAGCCGGTCTCGGCCCTGGCCGCTTCGGTGCTGTACTTCGCGCTCCTCGCCCATCGCGGGCGGACCGACGAGGTCGGGCAGCCCCAGGCGTCCTACGGCGGATTCGCGCCGCCGGCCGCGGAGCGCTGAGGGAGCCGCCCGGCCGCCGAGGTCAGCTCCCGCAGGCGGGCGGCGTGCGCCTCGCCCAGCCGCCCCGCCTGCATCCTCCACCGCCACGATCTGCCCATGGTGCCCGGCAGGTTCATCCGCGCCTC
>JACCYI010000222.1 GCA_013696535.1 Solirubrobacterales bacterium | reverse complement strand
GCGGCAGAACGCCTCGACGGCGCCGCAGTCGAACGGGTTTCCGAGCGTGTGGGCGATCATCACCGCGCGGGTCCGCCCCGACACCGCCGCCTCGAGCTGCGACACGTCGACGTTGTAGGTCGGGATCTGGACGTCGACGAACACCGGCACCAGGCCGTTCTGCAGGATCGGGTTCACCGTCGTGGGGAAGCCCGTGGCGACCGTGATCACCTCGTCGCCAGGCCGCAGACTGCGCTCACCCAGCGTCGGCGAGGTCAGGGACGAGAGCGCCACCAGGTTCGCCGAGGAGCCCGAGTTGACCAGGAGGGCGTGGCGGAGGCCGACGTAATCGGCGAAGCGACGCTCGAACTCGCGCGCGAAACGCCCCGTGGTGAGCCAGAAGTCGAGGCCACTTTCCACCAGGCGCTCGACCTCGGAGCTGTCGAAGACGCGCCCGGCGCACCGGATCGGCGTCTCTCCAGGAACGAACGGCGGCTCGGCGAAGGCCTCTGAGTGGTATTCGCGAACCAGCTCGAGGATCTGAGCGCGCAGCGCATCTGCCCGTACGCTCATTCCACCAGACGCTATCAGCGGTCCTTGCGAAGATGACCCATGCGGGCCATGAGCGGCTGAGGACAAGAGCGCATCCTCTGTTCGTCAGTCGCGTTAGTCATTCATAGGCCGTCCGATGAACCTCGCCGCCCCCCAAGACACCCGCTCGACGCCCGACGCCAGCCGCAGGTTGGTGGCCGATCAGACGGTGCTGGGCGTCCCCCTGGCGCTCACGGATTACGACAGGACGCTCGACTGGATGGACGGCATGGTGTCCCGCGGCGGTCGCGGCTACGTCTGCGTCGCCGCGGTCCACACCGTGATGGCTGCGCGGGAGGATCGAGAGCTGCGCGCGGCCGTGCTGGGCTCCGACTTCACCGTGCCCGACGGCCAGCCGCTCGTGTGGGCGATGAATGCCCTGGGCCATGATCTCTCGAGCCGCGTGTACGGACCCGACCTGATGGAGCAGGCCTGTGAGCGGGCTGCCCGGACCGGCCTGCGTTTCTACCTTTATGGCGGGCGCAACCAGGGCACGCTCGTCCAACTCGCGCTCAACCTCCGCCGGCGTCATCCCGGCCTGCAGATCGTCGGCGGCCACGCGCCGCCGTTCCGCGACCTCGAGCCGCAGGAGGAGGACTCGATCGTCGGGGAGATCAACCGCTCGAGAGCTGACGTCGTGTGGGTCGGGATCGGCGTTCCCAAGCAGGAGAAGTGGATGGCCCGCATGCGTGGTCGCCTCGATGCCCCGGTGCTGATCGGCGTCGGCGCAGCGTTCGACTTCCATGCCGGGGTGGTCTCGCAGGCGCCGAACTGGATGCAGCGGCTCGGCCTCGAATGGGCCTTCCGGCTCGCCCACGAACCGCGTCGGCTGTTCAAGCGCTACGCCCGTTACAACACGCTCTTCCTGCTCGGGTTCGCCCGCCAGTACGGCCGCCACCGGCGCCGCCTGGCGGCTGACCGCCGCGAGCACCGGCGCTAGCCTGATCCGCTCGATGCACTACGACGTCTCGGTCATCGGGCTCGGTCGCGTCGGCCTCCCGCTCGCGCTCTGCTTCGCCGACGCGGGCCTCAACGTCCTCGGCGTCGACAAGGACGTCGAGCGCCTGGATCCCGTGCGTGAAGGCCGGATGCCCTTCAAGGAGCCCGGGACGGACGCGATGCTCGAGCGCGTCCACGCATCGGGCCGGCTCGACCTGTCCGAGCGCGCCGCGGACGCTGCCCGGGCCGACGCCATCGTCCTGACCGTCGGGACGCCCACCTTCTCCCACATCGAAATCGACATGGGCGACGTCCGCTCCGTGCTCGACGCCCTTCTGCCGCATATGCGGGAGGGTCATCTCATCGTGCTGCGGTCGACGGTGGCGCCCGGCACCACCGATTTCGTCGCAGGCTATCTCGCCAAGCATCGCGGCTTCACGGTGGGCCGCGATGTCTTCGTCGCGCACTGCCCCGAGCGAATCGCGGCCGACCGCTTCCTGGAGGAGATCGGGACCCTGCCGTGCATCGTCGGCGGCATCGGCGAGGGCAGTGGCGAGCACTGCGAGAAGCTCTTCGAGGTCTTCGGGGCGCCCATCGTGCACACGAGCGCGGTGCAGGCCGAGCTGGCCAAGATCTGGACGAACATCCTGCGCTACGCGACGTTCGCGCTGCCCAATCTCCTGATGATGGACTGCGAGCGCTACGACGCGAACGTCTTCGAGGTCATCGAGTTGATTAACCACGACTATCCGCGGGGCGGGATGGCGTTGCCGGGGATGACGGCGGGAACCTGCCTGCGCAAGGACTTCGCGTTCTCTGAGGAGCGCTCCAACGCTCCAGGGATGCTCCTGGCGGTCTCGCGGGTCAACGAGAGCGTGCCGCTGTTCTTGGTCGACGGAGTCAAGCGCCGGCTGGGCGGCTCGCTGGGCAACCGCAAGGTGGCGGTGCTCGGGCTCTCCTTCAAGCGGGACTCAGACGACGAGCGCGACTCCCTGTCGTTCAAGCTCATCCGGCTGCTCGAGCGGGAGCTGGCCGACGTCGTCGTGCACGATCCAGTGGTGTCGACGGTCACGGCCGACCTGGAGGATGCGGTCGGTGACGCCGAAGTGGTGATCATCGCGACGAATCACTCGGCGTTCTCCGAGCCCTCGGCCCTCAGCGCCATCGCGGAGCGGGCGGGCTCGGATTGCGTCGTCGTCGATCCCTGGAACGCCATCGGGACCGGGCAGGTCTTCGCCTACGCGACCGAGCTGGCCGCGCTGCGGCCGGCACCGTCGGCCGGCTGATGGCCCGCGTCCTCGTCACCGGCGGCGCCGGCACCATCGGCGCGGCAGTCGTGCGCCGGCTGCTCCGTGACCCCGAGTTCGAGGTCCGCGTTTCCGATCAGCGCGCGGCGCCCGCGTGGATGCGCGAAGGCTGCGAGGTCCATACGGGTGACCTGCGGGTCCTCGAGGAGGCGCGCAAGGCCACGACGGGCTGCTCGCACGTCATCCACCTGGCCGCCATCGTCGGGGGGATCGCCAACTTCCATAGGCTGCCCCACACGTTGACGGAGGTCAACAACGCGCTCTACAACGCGGTCGTCCGCGCCGCGCTCGACGCGAGCGTGGAGCGCTTCACGTACGTGAGTTCCTCGATGGTCTTCGAGCGGGCCGAGCAGTACCCGACCCGCGAGGACTACCTGGACGAGTGCCCGGTGCCCCTCTCGGCCTACGGGTTCTCCAAGCTCACGGGCGAGGTGTACTGCCGGGCCGCGCACGCCGAGCATGGGCTGCCCTACACGATCTGTCGCCCCTTCAACGCGTACGGGCCCGGCGAGATGCCGACGGACGAGCCGGGGATCGCCCACGCCGTTCCCGACCTCATCCGCAAGTCGTTCGCGCGCCCGCGCCCGCTGCCGATCTTCGGCTCCGGCGAGCAGACCCGGACGCTGACCCACGTCGAAGACATCGCCGACGGGATCGTCACCGCCACCGCCTCGCCGGCGGGACTCAACGAGGACTTCAACATCTCCGCCTCCGAGGAGCTCACCGTGGCGGAGATCGCCCGCATCTGCTGGGAGGCGGTGGGCAACCCGCCCGAGGAGCTCGAGTTCGAGCACCTTGAGAGCTTCGAGGTGGACGTCGTGCGGCGGTGGCCGTCGGTAGCGAAGGCCGAGCGGATGCTCGGGTGGAAGGCGGCGATCGGCGTGCGCGAGGGAATCGGCCGGACCGCGGAGTGGCTCAGGCGACAGGAAGGAGTGGCCTCGGTTCATGACTAAGCGTGCGCTGATCACCGGGATCACCGGGCAGGACGGCTCCTACCTGGCGGAGCTCCTGCTCGAGAAGGGCTACGAGGTGCACGGGATGGTCCGCCGGGCGTCGACGGAGAAATTCGAGCGCATCGACCACATCCGCGAGCGCCTGACGCTTCATCAGGGCGACCTACTCGACCAGCGGTCCCTGGTCGACTCGCTGCGAGCCTCGGAGCCGGACGAGGTCTACAACCTCGCGGCCATGTCCTTCGTGGCGGTCTCCTGGATCCAGCCGACCCTGACCGCGGAGTTCACCGGGGTCGGCGTCACGCGCATGCTCGAGGCGATGCGCGAAGCCGCTCCGGACGCCCGCTTCTACCAGGCCTCATCCTCGGAGATGTTCGGCAAGGTGCAGCAGGTCCCGCAGACGGAGGGGACGCCCTTCTACCCGCGCTCCCCCTACGGCGTGGCGAAGGCCTACGGGCACCACATCACGGTCAACTACCGCGAGTCGTACGACATGTTCCTGTGCTCCGGAATTCTGTTCAACCACGAGAGTCCACGTCGGGGGCTGGAGTTCGTGACCCGCAAGATCACGCACGGCGCCGCAGCGATCCGGGCGGGCAAGGCCACGGAGCTGCGCCTCGGCAACCTCGTCGCCCGGCGCGACTGGGGCTACGCGAAGGACTACGTCGAGGCGATGTGGCTGATGCTCCAGCAGGACACACCAGAGGACTTCGTGATCGCCACGAACGAGACCAATTCCGTGCAGCGCTGCGTCGAGGTCGCCTTCGACCAGGTCGGCCTGCCCGACTGGCAGAACCACGTGGTCATCGACGACGCCTTCAAGCGGCCCGCTGAAGTGGATCTGCTGATCGGGGACTACGGGAAGGCCGAGCGCGAGCTGGGCTGGAAGCCCAAGACCAACTTCGAGGAGCTGATCCGCCTCATGACCGACGCCGACGTCGCGCGGCTCGCCGGGTGATCAACGTCTGGTCCGCTACCTGACACAATGGCCTCATGAGCGTCGGAATCGTCGGGCTCGGCTACGTCGGGCTTCCACTGGCAGTGGCTTTCGCAGAGGCCGGAATCGACGTGGTCGGGGTCGACGTCGACGCCGCCAAGGTGGCGGACATCCGCCAGGGCCACTCCCACGTGGAGGACATCCCCGACGAACGGCTGCGCGGGGTCGACGGGAAGATCCTCGCCACCACCCGCCTGGTCGAGGTCCATGAGTGCGACGCGATCCTCGTGTGCGTTCCCACCCCGTTGAACGCCAACCGGGAGCCGGACCTCGGGGCGCTGCTCGGCGCCACGCGCGCCCTGGCCGGGGTGATCCGGGCCGGCCAGACGATCATTCTGGAATCCACCACCTTCCCGGGCACGACTCGCGAGCATCTCGTTCCGTTGCTCGAGGAGTCGGGCCTCGAAGCGGGCAGTGATTTTGCTCTCGCCTTCTCGCCTGAGCGCGTGGATCCGGGGCGTACCGACTTCACGATCCGCACGACCCCGAAGGTCGTCGGCGGGCTGACTCCGAGCTGCACGGAGCGGGCCGCCGCGACCTACGCCCCGATCTGCGACCACATCGTGCCCGTCTCGACCCCGGAGGTGGCCGAGCTGTCCAAGCTGCTCGAGAACATCTTCCGCTCGGTCAACATCGCGCTCGTCAACGAGATGGCGATCCTGTCGGACCGGATGGGGATCGACATCTGGGAGGTCATCGACGCGGCTTCGACCAAGCCGTACGGGTTCATGCGCTTCGAGCCGGGGCCGGGGATGGGCGGCCACTGCCTGCCGGTGGATCCCTTCTACCTCACGTGGAAGGCTCGCGAGTACGACATGTCGACCGAGTTCATCGAGCTCGCGGGCAAGGTCAACCAGCAGATGCCCTACTTCTGCCTGGAGCGGATCGAGCGGGCGCTCAACGACGTCGCCAAGGCGGTGCGTGGCGCCCGGGTGCTGATCCTCGGCGTCTCGTACAAGGCCGGGGTCGGTGACCTGCGCGAGTCGCCGGCGCTCAAGATCATCCGGCTGCTCGCCGACCGCGGCGCGGAGCTCTCCTACCACGATCCGCACGTGCCCGAGCTCCCCGACCTCGACCTTCGCAGTGGCCCGCTCGACGCGGCGCTCGAGGGAATCGACCTGGCGGTCATCGTCACGGCTCACCCCGGTGTCGACCATGGCGAGGTCGTGCAGCGGGCACCGGCCGTGCTCGACCTGCGGGGCGTGACCCGCAAGCTCGAGGCGCCGACCGTCAGCCAGCTCTAGCCGTAGAGAACGGCCAGCCGAGCCGCGACGGACGCCGGCGCCGAGAGCTCTCGCGCCGCAATCCGCGCGCGCTCGCCGGCCGCCGCATCTCCCCACAGCGCCTGCGCGCGCTCGGCGAGGGCTCTCCTGTCTCCGGGCGCGAAGCGTCCCTCCGCAGGGACGAGCTCCCCGAGCCCACCCGTGTCTGCGGCCACGACCGGCAGCCCGGCGGCCATCGCCTCGAGCGCTGCGAGCGGCAGGATCTCGGCGTACCTAGAGGGAACGATGGCGAGGGCTGCCGCGCGTCGGAGGGCATCGAGCTCGGAGGGGGCGAGCCGCCCTGTGAAGCGAACGTCCGCGCCGGCCGCCAGCGCCCGCAGCTCGGCGGCCTGAGGACCGTCCCCGGCCACGACGAGCGGGAGGCCGGCGGCGATGCACCCCGCGATTGCGTCGGCGAAGCCCTTCTCGGGAGCCAGCCGCCCGGCAGCGAGCGCAAAACGCCCGGAGGCGGCGGTCGACCGCGCGGCGATGTTCCGCTGCACAGACGGCAGGATTGCCGCGCGGGCGTCGACGGGAGCGCCGAGCGCGCGGAGCCGGCGGAGCGCGAAGGCGCTCGGAACCGCGAAGGCATCCACTTCTGCGGCAAGGCGCTGCTGGTGGAGCGCGAGCCCCGCGCCGTAGATCGCCGACTCGACCCGCGAGCCCCCGCGGCAGTTGAGCCGCACGCCCGGCCGTGTGTCACGTGCGTGGCAACGGGTGCAGTCAGCTCCGCGGGTGAAGCAGATCCCGACCGCGCAGACGAGCCGGTAGTTGTGCAGGTGCAGGATGACGCGGGCCCCGGCCTCGCGTGCGGCCGCCAGCGAGCGCCATCCGAGCGACGGATGCACGTTGTGAGCGTGAACGACTCGGGCGCCCGTCCGGCGGACCGCCGCCGCGATCTCCTGTGGGTCCAGGCCGCCACCGAGCAGGCCGGCCGCCGCCCGCGCCGGTCCGAGCGCCGCCGAATCGCGCTCGAGCACCTCCACGTCCTCGTCGAGCTCCGTCTCGATCAGCCATTTGAGGTCCTCGACCGCCCGCTCCTCGCCGCCCGGATGGCGGTATCGATTGTGCAGAAGGAGGATCACGAGCCTCCGCAGCCTACGGTCGGTCGGCGTTCTCCGGAGCATCGGCTGCAGGGCGCCTCGCGTGTCGCCGGCCCGGGAATGCCCCGGCACGCCTCGGCCTCCTCAAACGCTCCCTCCACGTCGCTCGGCCGTTGGTGCCTAAGCTGCCTGGCCGTGTCCGACCGCCCCGACCCGTCCGTGTCCGTGATCTTCCCGACCCGGCGCCGCCGCGAGTACCTGCGGGTGGCGCTCGAGAGCGTGGCACCCCAAGTGCGTGCGCATGCAGGCGAGATGCTCATCGTCGAGGACGATCCGGCCGACCCGGCGACGGAGCGCCTCGCGGCCGAGTACGGGGCGCGCTACCTCGCCCACGGAGCCGCCCGCGGACTCAACGCGGCGCGCAACACCGGAGGGGCGGCGGCAGGCGGCGCGCTGCTCTGCTTTCTCGACGATGACGTCCGCGCATGGCCCGGGTGGCTGGCCGCCCTCCTGGCCGCAGACGCGGCCTGCCCGGACCATCTTGTCTTCGGCGGGCCCATCCGGGCCGACTTGGAGAACACGAATCTGCATGCCTGCGGCCGAGAGTCGTTGCCGATCACGACACTCGATCTGGGCTCGGAGGACCGCGATGCGGAGTTCGCGTGGGGCGCCAACCTGACCCTGCGCCGCCGTGGATTCGAGCTCGCCCGTGGCTTCGACGAGAACCTTGGCCTCTACGGGGACGAGGAGGATCTGCAGCGCAGGCTCAAGGCCGCGGGCGGACGGGTGCGGTACGTGGCGGCCGCAGGTGTCGACCACCGACGAGCGGGATCCGATGCCCGTCTCAAGGCGCTCTCCAGAGCGGCGTACACGCGCGGGCGCAACTCACGGCGCTACGACGGACGCAAGCGCACGGTCCCGTCCCTCCAGGCCGAGGTGCGAACGCTCGCCGGCTGCCTGGTTCACGCGGTGCGCCACCGGTGCGGGAACGGGATCGTCCTCACCGCGCACACGATCGGTCGGCTGCGAGAGGCGCTGGCGCCCCTCGCAACGCCACCCGCGGCCGCGGATCCTGACTTCCTCTCGGGCGAGTCAGGAACGCTCAACCGCCGGTCGCGGGCATCCGGGGCCGCACGAGACGCGGTGGCTGATGTGCTGACCGCTCCAGAGCGCAGGAAGCTCCGCCGCGCCGCGCGGCGCGAGCCACCTCGGCGCCGGATCCTCGTGGTGTCGATCGCCCGCCCCGAGCATGCCGCCGCGACCGCCGCCACCGTCGCCGAGCTCGAGACCTCGCGGCACGACGTCGCCATCCGGGTGATCGCGCCTCGGCGGGGAGCGGGCAAGTGGGCGAACCTCAACGCCTCTCTTGCAGCACAGCCGCCCGACTCAGAGGACTGGCTCCTGATCCTCGACGACGACATCGTCCTTCCAGCCCACTTCCTGGACCCGTTTGTGTTCGCGGCTGAGCGCTTCGGCCTGCGCCTCGCCCAGCCCGCCCACGCGTACAACTCGAACGCCGCGTGGCGAGTGACGCGACGGCGACCGGGCGTCCTCGCTCGCACCACCTCGTTCGTGGAGATCGGTCCGGTCACCGCCCTGCACTCGGACACGTTCTCGACGCTGGTGCCGTTCCCGGACCTGCACATGGGCTGGGGCCTCGACGTCCACTGGGGTGCGCTCGCCGCCGAGCGCGGGTGGCC
>JACCYI010000210.1 GCA_013696535.1 Solirubrobacterales bacterium | reverse complement strand
AGCACGTCGGCCTCGCCGCGCAGGAAGGCCAGCATGCGTGCCTCCAGCTCGTGCTCGTCGAGCTGGCCGTGGGCGACGGTGAAGACCATCTGGGGGCAGAGCGCGCGCAGGCGCTCGGCGGTCTCGTCGATGTCGTCGACGCGGTTGTGGAGAAAGAACGCCTGGCCGCCGCGAGCGTGCTCGCGCTCGAGCGCCTGCCTGACGAGTGCCTCGTCGTACTCGCCCACGTAGTTCTTGACCGGCCGGCGTCCCTCAGGCGGGGTCTCGATGACGGAGATGTCACGCACGCCGGCCATGGACATCTGCAGCGTCCGCGGTATGGGCGTCGCGCTCATGGAGATCACGTCGACCTTGAGTTTGAGCTGGCGCAGGAGGTCCTTCTGCTTGACCCCGAAGCGCTGCTCCTCGTCGACGACGATGAGCCCGAGGTCCTTCGCGCGCACATCGCGTGAAAGCAGGCGATGGGTGCCCACGAGGATGTCCACCGAACCCTGACCGAAGGCCTTGATCGTGGCCTTCTGCTCGGCCGGAGCGCGGAACCGGGAGACGTGGGCGACGTTGAAGGGGTAGTCGCGCAGGCGTTCGGAGAAGGTGCCGAAATGCTGCTGGGCCAGGATGGTGGTCGGGACGAGGACCATTACCTGCTTGCCGGCCTCGGCGGCTTTGAACGCAGCGCGCAGCGCCACCTCGGTCTTGCCGTAGCCCACGTCGCCGCAGATCAAGCGGTCCATCGGGCGCTCGGTCTCCATGTCGGCTTTGACCTGCTCGATGGCCTCGCGCTGGTCGGGCGTCTCTGTGTACGGGAAAGCGGCCTCGAACTGGCGCAGCCAATCGGAGTCCGGCCCGAAGCCGAAGCCGAGACGCCGCTTGCGCTCGGCATAGAGGTTGATCAGCTCGCCCGCGAGCTCCTGCGCCGCGCGCCGGGCACGGGCCTTCATGGTGTCCCAGCGCGTGCCCCCGAGCTTTGAGAGCGGCGGATGGGCGCCGCCCGCACCGACGTAGCGCGAGATCTTCGCCAGCTGCTCGGACGGCACAAAGACGCGGTCCGATCCTGCGTATTCGAGATAGAGGTAGTCGCGGGTGACGTTGGCCACGGTCTTCGTCTCAAAGCCGGCGAAGCGCGCGAGGCCGTGGTCCTCGTGGACTACGATGTCTCCCGTCCGCAGGTCGGCGAAGGACCGCAGGGCTCCGCGACCGCCACCCCGCCCGCCGGGGCGTGAAGACGCCTTTCGGCGATGCAGGAGCCGGTGCTCCGGGATCATCGCGAGCTGCATCTGCGGCGCGATGAAGCCGTCGCGCAGCGTGGCCTCGACGAAGTTGAGCGGGCCGCTTCCCGACGTCCCCCACTCGACCTTCATGCGCCCGAGGTTGAACGCCGCGCGCTCACCGGCGCCCTTCTGCGGCCAGGCGACCACGGTCTTGTATCCCGACCGGGTGAGCTTCTCGAGCTCAGGCTCGGCCTCGCGGAGTGATCGGGCGGCGACGTCGGCGGCCTGCGCCCGCAACTGGATGACCTGGTCGCCGGAGATCGACGAGAGCCGCACCTTCGCGCGGTGGTTCAGCGCCGCCATGATCGGGTCAGGCGCGACGTAGAGATGGTGGGCGTCCGAGTCATGAAACGCGGCGCACACGTCGTCCCAGTGATCGCGAAGGGACGGCTCGACGTCCTCCTGGGCGGCGATGATCACCTGGGCGTCGCCCACGAGGTCGAGCAGCTCGCGGAAGTCCCCCACGGGCAGCAGCTCGGCGATGTCGGGGCGTTCGTCGTGCAACTCCAGCGCGGCGATCTCCGCCAGCTCACGATGCTCGGCGGCCAACTCGGCGGCCGGTGAGACCTCGATGAACTCGGCTTCTCCCAGGCTGCGCTGGGTGAAGGTCGAGAACCAGCGCAACGACTCGATCTCGTCGTCGAAGAGGTCCACGCGCACCGCGCGGTCCTCCGTGGCGGGGTAGAGGTCGAGAAGGCCCCCACGAACAGCGAACTGCCCGCGGTCCTCCACCTGGTCAACACGCTCGTAGCCCGCGGCGACGAGATCTGTGGCGCACTCCTCGAGGTCGAGCAGCTCGCCGACGCGCAGGACGAAGCCGTGCGGGCGCAGGGCGGGGTCCGGGACCTTCTCCGAGAGAGCGACGGCCGAGACGACGACTACGGGTGGGGCAAGACCGCTTTCGCCTGCCAGGCGCTCCGCTCGGACCTCGCTCCCGCCCTCGGCGACGTCGGAGAGCGAATCAAGCGCCGCCACGCGCAACCCGACCAGGTGCGGCGGGGGGGTGAGGTGGGACTCATAGGCGACGCCGCGGCTCGGGTAGAAGCGCACGGCCCGCGGCCGGAGCCACGCGCGAAGGTCCTGCGCGAGGTCCCTGGCGGCGCGGTCGTCGCCCGCGACGACCAGCGTCGGACGGGTCAGATCGCGCTCGGCGAGCGCCGCGAGGACGAACGGGCGCAGCGATTGCGACACAAAGGCATCACCGCCGTCCTGACTGAGGCCGACGGCGCTCGGGTCGCGGTCGAAATGGGTGAGGAGCGGGCGCAGGGACACGAGAGCGGGCACGCCGAAGGGCCGCGCGGCAACGCGCGGCAGGGGTGCGTCGAGGAGTCTAGAAGGGCCGCCGCGCCAGGATGTTGAGGCGGACGTAGTCGATCCCGTCATCGTCGAGCGCGGTGGCGACGGCGTCCACGAATTGGGCGCGATCGGTCGCCGGGAGGCGCTCGAGGTGCGAGCCGAGCATCACGGTCGCGAGATACTCGTGCAAGTCGTCCGGCACCACCCGAACGTGCTGGGGCCAGCACCAGACGTCGGTGAACCCGGCCACGGTGAGACGCTGTTCGGTGGCCATGAGTGACGCGAAGTTCCAGGGGCCCGGCCAGTCCGCGAGCGCCCGATGCCCCACGCGCCCGATCGCCCGACGGACGGCTGCGACGTTGCCCTCGCCTCCCCACTGCGCCACGAGGCGACCGCCCGGAGCAAGTGCCGCGTGCAGACGCGCGAAGAGTCGATCGTGGTCGCCGATCCAGTGGAAGGTCGCCGTGGAGAGGATCGCGTCGACCGGTGGCTCGATCTCCAGGCCGAGCAGGTCGACCACTCGTAGGTCCACCCGCTCAGAGGGCAGCGTCGCCCGCGCTTCGGCGATCATGGCGGGAGAGCCATCCACGGCCACGACCTCTCCGCTCGGCAATCGCTCGAGCAGCGCAGCAGTCACCCGTCCGGTACCGCAGCCGGCGTCAAGCACTCGCTCGCCACCGTGAAGAACGAGTCGATCGAGCACATCCCGCCCCATCGCTTCCAGTGGTGCGGATACGCGCTCATAGGACCGGGCGTTCCAATCTCTCGGCGGCATACGCCTGTACGTTATCGCGTACGGACGGGTTGTGCTTCAACCCGCTGGTGAGGGAGAAGTGACTCTGATCGGTGCCCGGCGGGGTTGCACGATCGGGGGGTCGAGGCAGAGATCGAGCGCCCCGGAAGATCAGCCGTCCAGCACCAGCTGCTCGGCCGCGTCGGCCGCTCGCTCGACCAGGTCGCGTACTTCATCAGCCGGCTGACGCCACCGCCCGAGAACATAAGCCGCGACGATGTCGGGTTCGGTCGAGTCCGGGCGCCCGACTCCCACACGAACCCGATGAAAGTCGGCTCCGCCGAGCTCACGCTTGAGCGACTTCAAGCCATTGTGCCCTGCCAGCCCACCGCCCAGGCGGACGCGGATCTCGCCGAACGGCAGGTCGATCTCGTCGTGGACCACCACGAGCCGGTCGAGCTCAAGGCGATAAGTCCCGCGGGCCGGCCCGACGGAGCGCCCGGCCTCGTTCATAAAGGTCTGCGGACGAAGGACGGCGACCCGCGCTCCCCCCGGTCCCGTTCGGCCCTCCGCGAGCTCACCGGCGAACTTCGTCTTGAACGCGCCAAGGCCCCACCGTCCCACCAACAGGCCCGCGACCTCGAACCCGACGTTGTGAGGCGTCTGCCTGTAGCGCGAGCCCGGATTACCGAGCCCGACGAGCAACCAGTCGATCGGCGTGCGAGCTCCTAGGAGCCGTCGGCGTCTTCGGCCGTCTCGCCGTCGCCTTCGCCTTCGCCGTCTTCACCCTCGCCTGCCTCCCCGATGACCTCGGTCTCTGTCTCGATCTCTTCTTCGACGGGCTCGAGCGTGGGCGGGGTAATGGTGGCGATGACGGTCTCCTCGAGATCGTCGAGGAGCGTCACTCCGCGCGGAGCGGTGACGGCCGACAGCGTCAGCGTCTCATTCATCTCCATGGCCGAGACGTCATGCACGATCACGTCGGGCAGATCGCCGGGCAGCGCCTCGATGTTCAGCTCGCGGGTGTCCTGGCTCAGCACGCCACCTTCGACGACGCCGGGGGCCTCGTCGGCGCCGTGGAGCTCGAGCATCACCGTCGAGTGAATCGGCTGGGAGAGGTTGACCCGCAGAAGATCGACGTGCATCGTCTCCCCGCGGACCGGATGGCGCTGGACGTCCTTGACGATCACGGGCTCGGCCGCGGCGCCGTCGATCGCAAGGTCGAGCACCGCGCCGGCGTGGGCGAGCGTGTTGCGCAGGAGCTTGGCCTCCACCTCAAAGGCCTTGGGCTCATCCGAGCCGCCGTAGACCACCCCGGGGACCAGACCGCGGCGGCGCAGGCGACGCGTCGCCCGCGAGCCCTCGACGGGGCGCGAGGCGACTGGAAGTGCGGCGGTGTCCGATCCGGCCATAAGGGTTGGCCATGCTAGCGAAGCTCGAATGACCTGGCGTGTACCGCGCCTCGTCCGGGGTACCATCGGCTTATGAACTCGCAAGAGGAGCTGGTGCTGATCTTCGGCGTCCTGCACCTCGTCGCTGCCGCGTTCGGCGGCGTCATGCTCCTGATGTTCATGCGATCGGACGAGGCGCCGCAGTGGCGCCCGCCGCCAGAGGACGACGAGTCCGGCGGTGGAGGCAACGACCGCACGTCAGAGCCACCCAAGCGCCTT
>JACCYI010000127.1 GCA_013696535.1 Solirubrobacterales bacterium | reverse complement strand
CCTCGACGAACTCCTTCTCGCGCAGCGAGAGCACCTGGCCGCGCACGATGCGGGCCATGTACGGCCAAGAGGACAGCGTGATCACGAAGACCACCACGGTCAGCCCCGGCTGGATCAGGCCGCCCAGGCAGCCCTCGGTCCCCGAGCAGGCCACCCCGATCCCGATGGCGAGGACGAGCACCGGGAAGGCGAGCATGAGGTCCATGGTGCGGGTGAGCAGCGTGTCCACCCAGCCCCGGTAGTAGCCCGCCACCAACCCGAGCGTCACGCCGATCAGGATGATCAACGCGGTCGAGATGAACGCGACCTCGAGCGAGACGCGGGCGCCGTAGACCGTGCGGGAGAAGACGTCGCGGCCGCGCTTGTCGACGCCGAACGGCCCGGCCGTGGCGAACTTGCCGTCCGCCCCGGCTGTCGTCCCCTTCACTCCGGGTCCGAGCGGGGAGCCGAAGTCGTCGGTGAGGTCCGCGTTCTGCGTCTGGGGGTTCGGAGTGCCCGCGACGCTCACGATCACGGGGGCGAGCACCCCCGTGGCGATGATCAACAGCACGAAGGACAGCGCCGCCAAGGCGAGCTTGTCCTTCTTCAGTCGGCGCCAGAAGAGCTCGAGCGGTGAGCGCGCGGCGATGTCCTTGGCGGACTCGCTGCGCGGCGCGAGCTCGACGTCGGGCTCCTGCAGCAGCTCGGTGGAGGTGCTCACGCCGGGCGTCCGACAGTGGGTGTCTTGGAGTGGCTGATGCTTGGTGTCCCGGGTGTGGGGCTGCTCGGTGCTGCGGTCGCCGCGCACGCTGGTGGCGACTGGCCGCTCCCAGCGGACTGCGGCGCGACTATACGCTTCGCCGATCGTGTGTGCGCGTAGTCCATGCAGGGACAACGCGCCATGCACGAAGGCGCCCGTGCCGGCGGACGGATGGCGGAGGCGGTCCCGGCTTCGGTCTGCAGGCCTTGCCGTCTCACCAGTGCCCCCGCCAGGAGTCGAACCTGGACCTAGCGCTTAGGAGGCGCTCGTTCTGTCCATTGAACTACGAGGGCGCGCGCGGAGTCTGACAGCGATCACTCCGCTCGGGATGGACGTCGTCGATCGTGGTCAGGGCGACGTACTGCGCGCCCGGCGCTGCGGCGGCGATCGCCTCCGCGCCACCCGTCAGGCGGTCGAGCACGCTGATGACCCCGACCACGTGGTGGCCCTCGTCCTGCAGGGCGGCGATCGCCTTGACGGTCGAGCCCCCGGTGCTCACGACGTCCTCCAGCACGACGCAGCGATCATCCGGCGTCAGCTCGGGCCCCTCGATGCGTCGCGAGAGGCCGTGGGCCTTGGCCTCCTTGCGCACGAAGAACGCCTTGCCCTCCCAGCCGCCGGCCAGGGCGGCGCAGGCCACGGGGTCGGCCCCCATGGTCAGCCCACCGACCGCCGTGGCGCCCCACAGACGCGCTTGGCGCGCCACGAGCTCGGCGAGGGCAGCGAAGCCGGGCGCCAGCAGGATCGCGCGCTTGGCGTCGACGTAGTAGTCCGCCGTCCGGCCTGACGTGAGCACCACCTCGCCGAGAACCAGCGCGTGGGTGCGGAGCTCGTCGACGAGACGTCCGGTGGCGTCCAAGGTCGCCGCAGGCTATCTCGGGCAGCGGCGCCACGCCGACCTACGGGTAGACGTCGATGCGCATGCCCGGCCGGATCCAGTTCGAGATCGGGCGGGCGTCGGGCACGGGAACCCGCAGGCAGCCGTGGCTCGCGCCGTAGGGGGGCACGTCCGCGTAGCCGTGGACGGCGTAGCCGCGGATGAAGTAGCTCGCGTCGACCATGCCCTTCGCGTTGATGCCGTAGTCCTTGCGGTAGAAGCGGAACGAGCCGAGGATCGTCGGAGTGCTCGGCTTGCCCGACGACGTCGGGTAGATGCGCTCCACCCGGCCGCCCACGCCGATCAAGGCGAGCACCTGATGGGAGAGGTCGGCCTCCACGTGGCGGCCGTGCGCCCGGTAGCGGACCCTGAAGGCTCCCTCGCCTCGGGCCAGGCGGCCGAAGACCTCGGGATCGGCGGTGCTCGTGCGCGCG
>JACCYI010000115.1 GCA_013696535.1 Solirubrobacterales bacterium | reverse complement strand
CGCCTCGACGAACTCGCGCAACGCGTCCGTGGCGTCTGAATAGATGACGCCACCGCCCGCCACGATGAGCGGCCGCTCAGCCTCGCGCAGCAACGCAACGGCGCGGTCGAGTTCCCGCGGCTCGGGTGGCGGCCGGCGCACGGTCCACACCCGCCGGGCGAAGAAGGCGCCGGGCCAGTCGAAGGCCTCCGCCTGCACGTCCTGGGGCAGGGCGAGGGTTACAGCACCGGTCTCGATCGGGTCGGTGAGCACCCGCATGGCCGCCAGGAGGCTCGCCATCAGCTGCTCGGGGCGGTTGATGCGGTCCCAGAAGCGCGAGACCGGCTTGAAGCAGTCGTTGACCGACACGTCGTAGGAGGTGGGATCCTCGAGCTCCTGGAGCACCGGGCTCGCGATGCGGGTGGCGAAGATGTCGCCCGGCAGCAGCAGGACAGGCAAGCGGTTGACGGTCGCGAGGGCGGCACCGGTCACCATGTTGGTCGCGCCCGGGCCGATCGAGCTCGTGCACGCGAAGGTCGAGAGCCGGTTGTTCATCCGTGCGAAGGCGGTCGCAGCGTGGACCATCCCCTGCTCGTTGCGTGCCTGGTGGTACGGAAGGGCCACCGGATCCGCCAGCTCTGCCTGCAGCAACGCCTGACCGATGCCGGCGACGTTACCGTGGCCGAAGATGCCGAAGCATCCCGCGATGAGCTTGTGCTCCACACCGTCGCGCTCGGAATACTGGTTCGCCAGGAAGGAGACGAGGGCCTGGCCGACGGTGAGCTTCACGGAGTCCTCCGGGCGGTGGTCATCGGCAGCCGCGGATCGATCTCCTGATCGGCCCAGGTCTCACGCAGCCACGCATGCGCCGGGTCATCGCGGAAGCGCCAGGCCCGCTCCTCACCTGGACCCGCCATCACGTTGAGGTAGTAGAGGGGATAGCCGGGCGGCGCCATCGAGGGACCGTGGTAGCCGTGCGGGACGAGCACCACGTCACCCGTGCGAACCTCCTGGCAGACGTCGATCTCCCGGCCGGGACCTGAACCGTAGACGCGCTGGTAGCCGAAGCCGGGGCCGTCGGGGCCGCCGCCGACCTCGAAGTAATAGATCTCCTCGAGCGCCGCCTCCTCGCCGTCGATCTCCTCGTCGTGCTTGTGCGGCGGATACGAGGACCAGTTCCCGCCCGGGGTGAGGACTTCGACGGCGATCAGCCTGTCGGCTGCGAAAGCCTCGGGCGAGCAGAAGTTGTTGACCTGCCGGCTCGCCCGCCCCGCTCCGCGCAGTTCGACCGCCACGTCCTCCGCCGCCACGTACGTCGGCCCGGCCGCGCGCTCCCGCGCTCGCGAGGACGGCAGCGCGAAACGCCCCCCCGCCTCGGAGGTGATCTCGACCCGTTCCTCGCGCGGCACGTAGACGAAGTCGGTGACCCGGGAGAAGACGTCGTCGCGGCCTTCGAGCTCGAAGCGCTCAGAGCCGCACACGACCGTGCACCCGCCGGCCAGCGGCAGGACGATCAGCTCGTGCTCGCCCGAGTCAAAGGCGTGCGAATCGCCCGGACGCAGCTCGAGGACGCGGAGGCCGCAGAAGGTCAGACCATCCTTCCCGGGGGTGATCTCCGTGCTCAAGGTCATGCGCGGGCCCCGGCCTTGGGGAGCAGGCTCACTGCGGTGTCGACGGCGGCCGCCACGTCGTCGTCGCCGGGGTAGAGCAGCGACCGCCCTGCGACGAGCCCCATCACGGTCGGCTGGGCCAGCGCCACCCGCCAAGCCTCGAAGGCGGCGTCGGGGTCGGCGCTCACCTCGCCGCCGAGGATGACCGCGGGCAGGGTCGTCGCCGCCATCACCCGCTCCATCTCCGCCACGGCGGGGATCTTCAGCCAGGTGTAGGCCGACGTCGTCCCGAGCGCGGCCGAGATCGTCATCGAGCGAATGGTCGCCTCCGGCGTGAGCTCGTTGCGCAGGCGCCCATCCTCACGGTAGGAGACGAAGGGCTCCACCATCGCGATGAGCTCGTGGCGTGCGAGCTCGCTCACAGTCCGACCGCAGGCCTCCAGGGTGGCGACGGTGGCGGGATCCTCGGAGTCGATGCGCAGGAGCATCTTGCCTCCCTCGTACCCCATCGCTGCGATCGCGTCGGCGTCGTAGGCCGTGAAGCGATCGTCCATCTCGAACACGCTGCCGGCAAGACCCCCGCGGTTCATCGACCCGATGATCACCTTGTCGTGGAGCGCGTCCAGCAGCAGGAGGTCCTCGATGATGTCCGGAGTGCCGAGCACGCCGTTGACGCCGGGCCGCGACAGCGCGAGGCAGAGCCGGTCGAGCACGTCGACGCGGTCGGCCATGATGAGAGGCCGGCTGCCGGTGCCCAGCATTCCGCGGGCGGTGTGGTCGGCCGCGATGATCATGACGTTGCCGTCCGGGTTGAACGGCGTCCCAGGTCGTCGGCGCTTTGCCGCCGCTTCGGCGATCGCCTGCGGACGGCGGGCGCGCAGCTCGATGAGGTCCTTCAGCTGATCTTCACGCATCGACGATTTCTCCTAGAAGCGCCTCGACCTCGGAGGAGTCGGGCATGGCGTCCGCGCAGGCGAGGCGCGAGGCCACCAGAGCGCCCGCGGCGTTGCAGAAGCGCATGGTCCGCTCGAGATCCCAACCTTCGAGTAGACCGTGACAGAGAGCGCCGCCGAAGGCATCGCCCGCCCCGAGCCCGTTGACCACCTCGACGTGTACGGGCGGCACCTCGACTTCTTGCGGGCCGTCGGAGGCGAGCACCCCCTTGGGACCCTGCTTGACGATCGCGACGTCCACACCGCGCTCGTGCAGTGCCTGCGCGGCAGCCCTGGGATCACGCTCGCCGACCGCTATCTCGCACTCCTCGAGGTTGCCAACGGCGACCGTGACGTGTTCGAGCGCCCGCCCGACCCACTCGCGCGCCTCGTCGTCCGAGGACCAGAACATCGGCCGGTAATCGAGGTCGAGGACCGTGACGTGCGACCGGCCACGGGCCTCGAGCGCCGCGAGCGTCGCCGTCCGGCTCGGCTCCTGCGACAGTCCCGTCCCGGTCACCCAGAAGACGCGCGCCGCCCGGATCGCCTCGAGGGGGAGCTCGTCGGCGGCGATCTCCATGTCGGGCGCCTTGGGGAACCGGTAGAAGTACAGCGGAAAGTCATCCGGGGGCAGGATCTCGCAAAAGGTCACCGGGGTCGGAAGGCCTGCGACCGCGGTCACGAAGCGGTCGTCCACTCCGAACGATCGCAGCGCGTCGTGGAGGAACTCGCCGAACGGGTCTTCTCCCGTCCGCGTGATCACGGCGCTGCGCCGCCCGTAGCGGGCGGCGGCCACCGCGACGTTGGTCGGGCTGCCGCCGAGGAACTTGCCGAAGGACTCGACCTTTCGCAGGGAGACGCCGGTCTGGAGCGGATACACATCCACTCCGATCCGGCCCATCGTCAGCACGTCGTACGGCGGCATGGCTTCCATCAGCTCATGCCCACCTCGTCGCGCAGCCAAGCACGATTGCGCGCCTGCTCGGCGCTCGCGACGGTGAACGCCCCGTCGTCCTCGAGAACGCGGTCCTGCTCGACGACGAGCCAGCCCGCGTAGCCACGCGTCACGAGCTCCGCGCAGAACCCCCGCAGATCGACGTCACCGTCCCCCAGTGCACAGAACAAGCCGCGGCGCCAGGCCGTGAGCATGTCGGCGCGCTCGGCGTGCACCGTCTCCAGCACATTTCGCCGGACGTCCTTCAAGTGGATCGCCTCGATGCGTCCGCCCCACTCCCGCAGCGCCCGGATCGGGTCGCCGCCGGCCACGGCGAGGTGCCCGCTGTCGAGCAGCAGTGCAACGTCCGAGTCCTCGAGAAACCGCTCGATCTCGGGCAGGCCTTCCACGTACGTCGAGGTGTGGTGATGAAAGACGGGCTCGAAGTTGCGTTCGCGTGCCACTTCGGCCGCCCGTGCGACACCGTCCGCGAGCGCCCGCCACCGCCGGTCGTCAAGGCGAAGCGACCCGTCCTCACCGCCGCGACCGGGGTTGGCGATCCGCTCGGGCCCGCCGGCGTCGCAGAGGACCGGCCGCGCCCCGTGAGCGCCGGCCGCCGAGAAGAGGTCGAGTGTGTGACGGAGGCCGTCGAGCCCCGCCTCCCAGTGCTCGGGCTCGCTGAACCGCACCGGCACGAAACCGCCGACGAGCTCGAGCCCGTTGCTCTCGAGCCGCTCCTTGAGGACTTCACGCCCGCCGAGGTAGCCCGGCGGCCCGAGGTCGGTCCCCGCGTAGCCTGCGTCCGCGATGGCCTCGAGCACCGACTCAGGGTCGGGAACCTTGAAGCTCGTCCCGACCGTCGCCTCGAAGGCCCCGTAGGACAGCGGGGCGTTGGCGATGCGGATGCCGCTCATCGCGCGGACTCCCACGCGCCGCTCGCGGCGGAGCGCTCGATCGCTTCGAGTACGCGCGCACAGGCCAGCATGTCGTCCACCCCGGGCTCGCGCTGCTCGCCGTCACGCACCGAGGCCAGGAAGTTCCGGGCTTCGAGCACGCGGAGGTCGTCATATCCCATGGGCACGCCGGCCCCGGGTTGGAAGGCGGCGAAGTCAGGGTGCCCGGCGCCGGCCAGGATCGTGGTGTAGCCGTCGTCCGTGCCGTCGTCTGAGAGCGCGAAGTACTCGAGCTCGTTCATGCGTTCGAGCTCCCAAGCGAGCGCGCCCCGCGTGCCGTGGACCTCGAAGCGCATTCGGGTGCGCGGACCGACGATGACCCGGCTGGCTTCGAGCGAGCCGACCATGCCGCCCTCGAACTCAAAGAGCGCGGCAGCCCAGTCCTCGTTTCCCACGTCGACCAGGTCTTCACCCGACACCCGGCTGAAGTGCGTTCCGCCCTCCCCCGCGGGCGGTCGCGGACGTCGTGAGATCATGGTGGCGGTGCGGCCGCTGCACCGCTTGATCGGCGCGACGAGATGCTGAGCCATGTCCACCACGTGGGCCATGAGGTCGCCGAGCGCTCCTGAGCCTGCGTCCTCACGGAAGAAGCGCCACGACGCGGCCCCGTCCGGGCGGTTCGCGTAATCGGCGAGGAACACACCCCGGTAGTGGTTGACCTCGCCGATGTCCCCCGCCCGGATGAGCGCCCGGGCGCGTTGGACGGCAGGCGCAAACCGGTAGCAGAACCCCACCGTGGTGACCACGCCGGCGCGCCGGGCCGCCGTCGCGACCGCTTCGGTATCCGCGGCCCCGAGCCCGACGGGCTTCTCGACCCATACGTGCTTGCCGGCCTCGATCGCCGCCACCGCGATCTCTCGGTGCATGGCGTTGGGCACCGTGACGCTGATCGCGTCCACGAGGGGATTCTCGACCACCGCGCGCCAGTCCTCGGACGTCGCCTCGAAGCCCACACGCTCGGCGTGCGCGCGGCGCTCGAGCGAGACGTCGGCCCCCATCACCAGTCGCGGCCGCACGCCCAGTTCGGGGAAGTGCTCGAGCACCCGGCGATGCGACGCGGTGTGAACGCGCCCCATCCAGCCCAGCCCGATCACGCCGATCCCGATCTGTGGCTCCATCTCGCTCCCTGTCGACCCGACCAGCGGTGTCCCGCTGACTGGAATCGAGTCCAGCGCGGGAAGGATTCCAGGAGAGAACCACAAACCATTCCCTCGACCCGTAATCTTTCGGGCGCCGACGGGATCGATTTGGAACTCGGGGTGCCGTGAGGAAGCGGCTGGCACGTCAGAACATCGCTCGCGCGTTTCGCCGGGCCAAGAAGGAGAGGTCACATGAGGGAAGGTCGCCGGCGCGGATCGCGCATGTCAGGACGACTGCTTGCGGTGGGGACCGCGGCGGTGCTCTCGATCGGCGTCGCCGCCTGTGGCGGCGATGACGAGAAGAGCGGTGGCAGCGGCGATGGCGCTGCCAAGAAGGACGAGGAGGTCACCGTCGGCCTGATCACCAAGACCGAGGCGAACCCGTTCTTCGTGAAGATGAAGGAAGGCGCGCAGGCGAAGGCCAAGGAGCTCAACGTGAAGCTCCTCACGGCCGCCGGCAAGTCCGACACGGACAACCAGAGCCAGGTGACGGCACTCGAGAACATGACGACGCAGGGCGCCAAGGGCATCCTGCTCGTGCCCGCCGATACCAAGGCTGTCGTCCCGGCGATCAAGAAGGCGCGCGACGCGGGCGTGGTGGTCATCGCGCTCGACACGCCGACGGATCCGGAGGAAGCGGTCGACGCGCTGTTCGCGACGGACAACAAGAAGGCCGGTGTGCTGATCGGGGAGTACGCGAAGGCAAAGGCGAAGAAGATGGGCATCGAGCCCAAGATCGCCATGCTCGACCTCGCCCCCGGCATCACGGTCGGACAGCTCCGCCATGACGGATTCCTCGAGGGCTTCGGAATCAAGGAGGGCGATCCCCAGATCGTCGGCGCCGCACCCACGCTGGGTGAGGTGGCGAAGGGTCAGTCGGCGATGGAGACGCTGCTCCAGAAGGACCCGGACATCAACATCATCTACTCGATCAACGAGCCCTCGGGCTTCGGCGGCGCCACCGCGCTGAAGGCGGCCGGCAAGGATCCGAAGGACTTCATCCTCGTCTCCGTCGACGGCGGCTGTGACGCGATCAAGCGAGGGATCAAGACCGGCATCATCGACGCCACCTCGCAGCAGTACCCGCTCAAGATGGCGTCCCTCGGCGTGGAGAAGATCACCGAGGCCGCCCGGGGCGGGGCGAAGCCGTCGGGCTACACCGACACGGGTGTCGAGCTCATCGCGGGCGAGCCGGTCGACGGGGTCAAGTCCAAGGACGAAGCCTTCGGCAAGGAGAACTGTTGGGGCTGAGGCGACCGGCGGCCGGTCCGAGAT
>JACCYI010000109.1 GCA_013696535.1 Solirubrobacterales bacterium | reverse complement strand
CGACGTCGGCGGCGAGGTGGATCAGCGCGGCGTCGAGATCGCGACGGGCGAAGGCCTCGTAGATCGCCCGCACCGTGGCGATCTCGGCGGCCACGTCGCCCGGCGTGCCGTAGGAGCCCTCGATCATCGAACGAAGGCTGGCAGGTGGGCAGCGCGAACGGTGTCAGGATTCCCCTCGATCTTCCGTGGTCGCGCGCCCACCGAACGCCAGGCGACGAATGATCATCAGCCCTTGCGGCGGACCGGGCCAGTGCTCGGCGAGCACGGCCTCGCCACCCGAGCGCAGCACCGCGCGGAGGACCAGCGCCACGAGGATCGCGTCGTCGAGCTGACCGGCGACCGGGATGACGTCCGGGATCAAGTCGATCGGCAGCGCGAGGTAGCCGACGAGGGCCACCAGCAGCGCCTTGCGTCTCCGCGGGATCCGCGGATCCGCCAGCAGCCGCCTGCCGAGCACGACGCAGTCCGGGATGAACCCGGCCAACGCCCGCGCGTCCGTCCGCCGTCCGGCGAGCACCAGCGCCACCACGGCGAGCCCGTAGAGCGCGACGGTGGTCCCTCCGGCGACGAGAATCCATGCAAGCGTCGACATGGCGCAGATCGGGGAGCATGCTGACAGGAGCCAGTCGCCACCGCGACCGGCCGGCGACGAAGAGGGAGGACCGATGGCTCAGAAGCGCTCGAAGACCGCCGCCCAGGCGGACGGCAAGGTCAAGCACCCCGAGGACGATCCGGTGACGCTGCCCAAGCTCAAGACCAAGGAGTACGAGGCGCGGATGGAGGAGCTCAAGATCGAGCTCGTCAAGATGCAGTACTGGGTCAAGCAGCAAGGAAGCAAGGTCGTCCTGATCTTCGAGGGCCGCGACGCCGCCGGCAAGGGCGGGACGATCAAGCGGCTCACCGAGCCCTTGAACCCCCGCGGTGCGACCGTCGTGGCCCTTCCGGCTCCTTCCGGCCGCGAGCGGACGCAGTGGTACTTCCAGCGCTACTGCGCGCACCTGCCTGCCGCCGGTGAGATCGTCGTCCTCGACCGCTCCTGGTACAACCGCGGCGGCGTCGAGCGGGTCATGGGCTTCTGCACCGACGAGGAGTACCGGGACTGGCTGCGCTCCACGCCGGAGTTCGAGCGCATGCTGGTCCGCTCCGGCATCGTGCTGCTGAAGTACTGGTTCTCCGTCTCCGACGAGGAGCAGGAGGCTCGCTTCCAGGCCCGGGCGGCAGACCCCCTCAAGCGCTGGAAGCTCAGCCCGATGGACCTCGAGTCGCGGGAGAAGTGGGTCGACTTCTCCAAGGCCAAGGACGAGATGTTCCTGCACACCGACGTCCCCGAGGCCCCCTGGTACACGATCGAGGCCAACGACAAGAAGCGCGCCCGGCTGAACTGCATCACCCACGTGCTCGACCGGATCCCGTACGAGGACGTGCTTCCCGGAGCGATCAAGCTGCCCAAGCGCCCGCTGAACGTCCAGGACTACCAGCGTCCGCCAAAGGACGCGCACCTCGTCGTCGACGAGCGCTTCTGGGAGCGTGCCGCGAAGGACTGACGACGCCCGCTCACGCGCGGGGGGCTAGGACCCGGGGTTGAGACCCGCTGCAACGAGCGCGTCGTCAACCGTCTCGTAGACGACCATCTCCATGACTTTCCCATCGCGGACGGTGACGAGCTCGCCATGGGGCTCGGGGCTGCGTTCCCACTCCGGTGGAGCGTGGGTGTGGACGATGGCGACCAACTTGTCCCCCGCCTCGCGGACGTCGAGCAGGTCTGCGGTCAGGCCGCTGACGAGCGCTTGGCGAATGAACGCCACGGCGTCCTCACGGTTGTGGCAGGCACCCTCGGCGTCGGGCTCCCCTGCGGCGTACCAACGCATCTGAGGGTCGAGCGCCTTCGCGGCAGCGTCGACGTCGCCGCGAGCGAACGCGTCCCACGCGCTGCGGAGCACGTCTGCGTCGCTATGAGTCATGCCCGGCGCTGACGCAGACTTCTCGCATGTCACTCGTAGGGTATGCGAGCGACTCGCACCTTGCCGAGCGGCGACATGAGGAGGTTGTCCCGTTCGCCATGGAACCTGGCGGTGGCGGCGAGGACATCCGCTTCACGCCCACGCCATCGCGAGCCCTCCTGCCAGTAGGCGATGTCCTCGCCGACCGGCTGTTTGCAGAGATGTTTGGTGGCTACGCCCGCGGCGTTGACACTTGTTGGCTCTGATTTGAGGCGGATGAGGCTCAGCGCGGCGCGCCGAGTTCCCGCGACACGCCGCGGCCCGCGTCGCGGACGGCCGCGACAAGTTCGCGGGACGGGGCGCGCGGCAGCAGCACCTCTGTGCTGCCGACTACGCCGATGGCGCCGACCGCGTGTCCCGCGTGGTCGAAGATCGGCGCCGCGATGCTTGACTCGCCGAGGACGGCCTCGTCGCGCTCGCGGGCGATCGTGCCGTCGCGCACGCGCTTGAGCTCTTTGCGTAGAGCGGCCGGGGTGAGCGTGCGGCGCGTCAGGCGTGGGGTCTCGCTGAGCATCTCCTCGATGCTCTCCTGCGGGCCGAAGGCTAAAATCGCTTTGCCCAGCGCGGTGGCGTGGGCTGGCAGCTGCGCGCCCACCTCCAGCACCTGAAACGGATCGTCGGAGCGAAAGACGTGGTGTACGACGACGACGTACGGGCCGTGGAGCACCCCCACCCGTACAGCGGCGTGCGTGCGCTCGGCGAGCCGCTCGGCGTGAACGATCGAGCGGCCGCGCAGCTCGTTCAGGTCGAGGTAAGAGGTCCCGAGGTGCAGCAGACCAGCGCCGAGCTGGTATTTGTCGGAGTCGCGGTCCTGCTCGACAAATCCGTGGGTTTGGAGTGTCTGCAGCAGGCCATGGACGGTCGGCCGGGCGAGGCCGAGCCGGTCGGCGATGTCGCTGACCCCGAGCCGCCGCGGGCCGGAGGCGAGCACCTTGAGGATTCGGGCGGCCCGGTCGACCGACTGGATAGTTCCTGCCCGAGACGGCAC
>JACCYI010000341.1 GCA_013696535.1 Solirubrobacterales bacterium | reverse complement strand
GTCCGACACTTCCTGCCCATAGGCCCCGACGTTCTGGATCGGCGTCGCCCCCGTCGACCCCGGGATTCCCGAAAGGCACTCGAAGCCCGCCAGCCCATCGGCCACCGTCGCCGCCACGAGAGGATCCCACGGCTCGCCTGCCTGGACGCTCAGCCGCGACCCTGCGCGCTTCACCCCATGGGAAGCCACGAGGACGACGGTTCCAGGCCACCCGGCGTCGGCCACCACGACGTTCGAGCCGCCCGCCAACACCAGGAGCTTCTCACCGGCCGAATCGGCATTCCGAACCGCTTCGACGAGCTCGGCTTCCGTATGAGCCTTGACCAACCGGCCCACCGGACCGCCCAGCTTGAGGGTGGTCAGCTCGGCGAGCTGAAGCGTCATGGGCGCGAAGGTAGCAGCGGCCTGGCAAGATCCAGGGTGCATGGCCGTCCTCGAAGAGCTCGCGAACAGCCCTGACCGCCAGGAGGAGATCGTCGCGGTCCTGGTCGACGCCTTCGAAGAGCTCATCCAGCGCGATGCACGCGCCTTCCGCCGCAAGTTCCGCAAGATGGCGGCAGATCCCTTCGCCTTCTACCGCGGCTCAGCCTGCCTCTTCTACGCCGACGTCAGCCGGCTCGAGGACCCGTGGGCCGACGAGCGGACGGGGCGGGTCTGGATCCAGGGCGATCTGCACGCGGAGAATTACGGCACCTACATGGACTCAGAGGGCGTGCTCGTCTTCGACGTCAACGACTTCGACGAGGCCTATCTCGGCCACTTCACCTGGGACCTGCAGCGGATGGCCGCGAGCCTCGCTCTGATGGGCTACGCGAAGGCGCTCGCCGATTCGACCGTGCGCGACATGATCTCCTCCTACGGGCAGGCCTACCTCGAGCAGGTCGAGGCCTTCGCCACCGGCGACCGCGACCACGAATTCCGCCTCACGCTCGAGACCAGCTCGGGCGCAGTGCGCGACGTGCTGCTCGACGCCCGGACGAAGACCCGCATCGGGATGCTCGAGCGGCTCACGACCATCGAGGGGTCCGAGCGCCAGTTCGTGGACGGCGCGGGAGTCCGGCGCCTCGAGGATCCCGAGCGCGACGAGGTGCTCGCCGCCTACGAGCGCTACCTGAAGACGATCCCCGATGACAAGCGCCAGCAGAGCCTGTCCTACGTGGTCAAGGACGTGGTCGGGCGTTCCGGATTCGGGATCGGCAGCGCCGGTCTGCCGGCCTACAACCTGCTGATCGAAGGGCGATCCCAAGCGCTCGAGAACGACGTCGTGCTCTCGATGAAGCAGGGCAACGTCGCCGCCGCCAGCCGGGTGGTCGACGACCCCGCGATCCGCGATTACTTCGAGCACCAGGGCCACCGGACGGCCGTCTCACAGCGAGCGCTTCAGGCCCACGCCGACCCGTGGCTGGGCTGGTGCGAGCTGCGCGACCAGGGTCAGGTGGTCGCCGAGCTCTCGCCTTATGAGGCCGACATCGACTGGGGCGGCGTCACCGAGCCCGACGAGATCATGCCCCTCTTGCGCTCGCTCGGCCAGGCGACCGCCAAGGTGCACTGCGTCTCGGACGTGGGCTCCGAGCAGGCGCTGGTCGACTTTCAGACCGAGGACGCGATCGTCACGGTGGTCGGCGACGACAAGGACGCCTTCGCAGAGCAGCTCGCCGAGTTCGGTGCGGGTTACGGCGCTCTGGCACGCGACGACCACCGCCGCTTCGTGGACGCCTTCCGCAACGGCGAGATCCCCGGGCTCCCGGTCGACTGAGCGCACATGGCCCTGACTTCAGCTCTATCGGGGTAGGCAGCCGCGGTGCCCTCGCCTCAGGACTTCCTGCCGATCCACCCGGGCGATCTCGTCCCGCTGCCCGAGAGCGTCGCCGAAGCCTCCTTCGATCCCACTCCGCCGGGCGCGGGACCCTCGGCCACGCCGGCGCCGCGGCGCTGGTGGGGGCGACCCGTCGCCGAGCTGCGCTGGCAAGCCGAGCTCGCCCGCCTGCTCGTCGATCCGGTCTTCCAGGGGTCAGGCGTGACCCGCGGAGGCGGCGCGCCCGTGCTCCTCATCCCGGGCTTCCTCGCCGGCGACACGTCGCTCAGCATCATGCGCTCGTGGCTCAAGCGAATGGACTACGAGCCCCGGCGGTCCGGCATCTACTCGAACGTCGACTGCTCGAACCGCACGCTCGAGCGCCTCGACGCGCGCCTCGAAGCCATTCACGCGCAGACGGGCCGGCGCGTGACGATCGTCGGCCACTCGCGGGGCGGGCACTTCGCCAAGGCGCTCGCCCACCGCCGGCCCGAGCGCGTGGCGTCGGTCGTCTCGCTGGGCGCGGGGCTCGACACCCCCTTTGACATCTCTATCCCGACCAAGTACGCGGTGGCCGCCTTCCGGGAGATCTACGCCGCGACAACCGATCGCGCGGAGCGCAACGGCTGCTTCACCGACACCTGCCGGTGCTCGTTCACCCGCGAGTACGCCGGCGCGTTTCCGGATGAGGTTCCACTCACCTCCATCTACACCCGCGGCGACGGAGTCGTCTGGTGGGAAGCCTGCGTCGTCCCCTACGCCCGCAACGTCGAGGTCACCGGCTCGCACGTCGGTCTGGCGTTCAACCGGAAGGCGTACCGGGCGCTCGCGACGGCTTTGAGCGACGGTCTACCGCGTACCCGATGAGGCTGCGCCCGGTGCGCACCGCGCCGACCGGCAGCCCGAAGGCGCGCGTCACCGGCTCGATCCGCCGCGCGATGGCCGACGGGGCCCGACCCGGTCCAATCGTCCCGCGGCGATCGATCCATCCCGTGAGCACGTCGCGCGAATGCTCGGGGCGTTCGAGCAGATAGGCGTGGCC
>JACCYI010000096.1 GCA_013696535.1 Solirubrobacterales bacterium | reverse complement strand
GCGTGACAATTCGCACACAGAAGGACACACTTGGCCGCTTCTGCACGCGAAAACGCTATCGAGCGGGTCGCCCCCGCGAAACGAAAGGTGGAACGCCTTGGCGGACGGGTCCACGTGGTGGAAGTGAAGGGCGCCACGGGTGCGTCGTAGCAACACAGGACACAGGCTCCGCCCGCCTCGCCAACCAGGATTTGCTTGATCCGGCGCCTGCGGGCAGCCACATGACCGGAGCGACAGCGGAGGCATCGCCAGCTTCCTTCGGGGCGGCGACCGAAGGTTGTGATCCCATGACGCGGGCACTCGCCTGTCGTTTCGGCGGACGCCATAGCATCCTCGAGGGAAGCCTGTATCGACCGACTCCTTCGAGCGCGCGTTGTCACAAGGTCGTGCCGGCGGAGCCAGTGTTGGACTGAGGAGAACGACACCTGCAGCTCCTCGGCAATCGCCCGCATCGAGAGTCCCTGATCGACCATGCGCTCGAGCTCCTCTCGCTCGATCCCGCCTCGCGATGCGTGTTTCACTGCGTTCGAGGAGGTCAGCGCGTACTTGCTGACCCAAAACTCACCGTCGAGGGGTCTTTCCCCACTTCCCGGGCGATTGACCCGATCGACCGCCCCGCGTCTAGCTCTCTCTTCAGCCACTCGCGCTTCATTATACGAACACTAGTTCGTATGCCGGACGAGTCCAGCGTCCCGGTACACGGAAGCGCGACGGCGGTGTATTCAGTGCAGCTTGTGCCGGATCTCGTCGCGCACGCGCTGGCGTTCCCCGGCCAGCGCCGTGACCGCGCCGCCCTCGGCGCGCGCGGCTTCGATTCGGCGATCCAAGCGGGCAAGCTCGAGTTGCAGGGCCTCGACGTCGAGCGTCGCGCCCGAGGGCTCGATCTCGTCGGCTCGGAGCACGAGCTCGGCGATCAAGCCGGCGAGCTCGGGATCGTCGTCCGGTAGCGCGGAGGCGGGTGATGCGGCGTGATCTCGCACGAAGGCGGCCGCGCGACGGGTCAGGAGTGACTCGAACAGCGCCTCGAGATCCATGCCGGCGAGCCGGCGGGCGCCGTCGTCGGGCATCGCCAGGCAGAGGGCGAGGAAGGATCGCTCCGTGCGATCGAGGCGGTCGAGCGAGGGGCGCGACTCAACGCGGACGCCGTTCGCCTGCGCGGTACCCCGCATGCCCAGGACCGTGGCGGTCAGGGCCTCGGAGAGCCTCAGCCGGCCGGCCGTGAGCTGGACGAGCTCTTCGCGCAGGACGCTCTGCGGCATGGGTCCGACGATGTCTGCGACTTCCGCGAGCGTCGCATCGCGGCCTTCGGCGGTGTGGATCTGGGCGCGCCCCAGCGCGCGCTCGACCTGGAAGCGCGCGAACGGCATCGCCTGATCGAGGAGCGTACGCATTGCCTCTCCTCCGCCGTCCGAGCTCACGATGTCCGCCGGATCGGCGCCGGCCGGCAGCGGTACGACCCGCAGCTCGTTGCCGCGGGCGGCGACGAGCCCGGCGGCCCGGACCATCGCCGCCTGACCCGCCGCGTCGGCGTCGAGACACAGCAGCACCGTCCGCGCGAGCTGGCCGAGCTCAACGGCCTGGTCCTCGGTGAGCGCCGTGCCCATCAGACCGACCGCATGGCGCATGCCGGCCTGGTGCAGCGCGATGACGTCGGTGTAGCCCTCGGCCAGCACGACCGATCCGACCCGCGTTGCGTCCACCCGGGCCAGATCGACCGCGAAGAGCTGGCGGCCCTTGCGGTAGATCTCCCCATCCCGGGAGTTGACGTACTTCGGGCCCTGGTTGTCGCGCATGGCGCGCGCCCCGAAGCCGAGCACCCGCCCTCGCCGGTCCGTCAGGGGAAAGGTGATCCGACCGCGGAAGGCGTCGTACATGCGGCCTTCCTTGGAGCGGGTGACGAGGCCCGCCGCGCGCAGCTCCTCCTCGGAGTAGCCCGCGCGCCGCGAAGCGTGCAGAACCCTGTCCCAGCCGCTCGGCGCGTACCCGACCCGGAACTGGCGCAGGGCAGGCTCCTCGAGGCCGCGGGCCTTCAGATTCTCGCGCGCCGTAGCCGCCTCTTCGGCTTCCCACAACACCCGGACGTAGAAGGCGGCGGTGCGCTCGAGCAGCGCCAGAAGACGCTCGCGGCGTGTACGCCGCTCAGCCGAGCGGGGATCCTCTGTTTCGCGCTCGAGTTCGACGCCCGAGCGGTCCGCGAGCGCTTCGAGCGCGGCTCCGAAGTCCAGGCTCTCCGTTTCCATGACGAATTTGAAGACGTCGCCGCCCTCACCGCAGCCGAAGCAGTGATAGAGCTTTTCGACCGGGTCGATGCCAAAGGACGGGGAGCGCTCGTCGTGGAACGGACAAAGTCCGACGTAACGACGAACGCCCGCCTTGCGCAGCTCCGTCCGGTCGCCCACCAACTCGACGAAGTCGACGGCGTCGCGCACTCGTTCGCGAGACTCGTCGGAGTACCGCGCCACTCTCAGTGGTTCCGGTCGGAAGCTGCGGTCGTGAACAACACGTCAGGCTCCCGCGAAGCCGCGCGGCACGGCCCGCTCGGTGTAGGCGCGGATTGCAAAGCGATCGGTCATCCCGGCGAGGTAGTCGATCACCCGGTCGGAATCAGAGGTGCCCGGATCCGCGGGCGGCAGCTCCTCGAGGTGCTCGCAGAACCAGTCGAACAGCGTCGAGAGCACCCGCTCGATGCGCTCGTGCTCCTCGCGGGCGATGTCTCCGAGATACACCCGCTCGAACATGAAGGCCCGCAGGCGGAGCATCGCCCCGCCGATCTGCTCGCCCTGCACGATGGCGCCCGCCGCCCAGGAGTGCTCGACCAGGTCGTGCACGAGCGTGTCGATGCGCGTGGAGCCCGTCGGCCCGAGAATCGCGATGTCCTTCTCGGGCAGATCTTCTATGCGGATGACCTCGGCGCGCAGCGCGTCGTCGATGTCGTGGTTGATGTAGGCGATGCGGTCCACGAGTCGGACGATGCGACCCTCGAGCGACACGGACGGCTCGGTTCGGCTGGAGTGGCGCAGGATGCCGTCCCGCACGGGCTCGCAGAGGTTCAGCCGCTCCAGCTGGTCGACCACCCGCAGCGAGTGCTCGTTGTGATGGAACGGCCTCCCGAATACTTCGAGCCCGCGCCGGTGGAGAACTTCCTCGCCGATATGGCCGAAGGGCGGGTGTCCCAGGTCGTGCCCGAGGCCGATCGCCTCCACCAGATCCTCGTTGAGCTGAAGCGCGCGCGCGACGGTGCGCGAGATCTGCGTGGTCTCGAGCGTGTGCGTGAGACGGGTGCGGTAGTGGTCACCCTCCGGTGCCACGAAGACCTGGGTCTTCGACTTCAGGCGCCGGAACGCCTTGGAGTGGACGATGCGATCACGATCGCGCTGAAACGGCGTCCGCAAGCCACATGCCTCTTCAGCGACCATTCGCCGCGCTGGATAGGACGGCGTCGCCAGCTCGGAGAGCTGTTCGGCCTCTCGCGCCGCCGAGCGGGCGGCGAAGCTCGCCGAGACGGAAGAAGATGCGACGACGTTCACGAGCACATTCTCACAGGCCGGGCTCGCGATCTCCCGGGTGCGTTCGAATTGTTGCGAAGGTCCGCCATCCCGACCCGATCGGGCTGGGAGGGAGCTACGAACTCCCGGCTTCTGCGACGGCGGCCTGGGCCGCCGCCACCCGGGCGATCGGGACGCGGAACGGCGAGCAGCTCACGTAGTCCAGGCCGGCCATGTGAAAGAACGCGATGGAGTCCGGATCGCCGCCGTGTTCTCCGCAGATCCCCAGCTTGAGCTCAGGCTTGGCTTCCCGGCCGACCCACGCGGCGAGCCGCACGAGCCACCCGACCCCTGGCTTGTCGATCGTCTCGAAGGGCGAGCGGTCGACGATCTTGCGCTCGAGGTAGCGGGCGAGGAACTTCGACTCGACGTCGTCGCGCGAGAACCCCAGGGCGGTCTGCGTCAGATCGTTGGTGCCGAACGAGAAGAAGTCGGCGTGCTCGGCGATCCGGTTGGCGACGAAGCAGGCCCGCGGCAACTCGATCATCGTCCCGACCGTGTAGTCGTCACCGACCTTGAGGCCTTCTTCCTCCCCGACGGCGATCACCAGGGCGCGCATGATCTCGATCTCCTGCTCGTAGACCACCAGCGGGACCATGATCTCGGGAATCGGAGCTTCGCCCGCGCGCTCGCCGACCGCCGTTGCCGCGCGCAGGATGGCGTGGACCTGCATCTCGAAGATCTCCGGGTACAGGATGCCCAGCCGCACACCGCGGGTTCCCAGCATCGGGTTGCCCTCGGAAAGGTCCTCCACCCGGCGCTGCAGCTTCTCGAGTGCTTCGAGCTCGTCGGATTCCTCGCCGCGGGCCCGCTCGACATCCGTCGCCAGGTCAGGCAGATTGGGCAGGAACTCGTGAAGCGGCGGGTCGAGCAGACGGATGGTGACCGGCAGTCCGGCCATGGCCTCGAAGATCCCCTCGAAGTCCTCCTGCTGCAGGGGCAGCAGCTCCGCGAGAGCGGCCCGGCGCTCTTCGACGGTGTCGGACAGGATCATCGCCCGCATCTTCGGTTGGCGGTCAGCCGCCATGAACATGTGCTCGGTGCGGCATAAGCCGATGCCCTCGGCGCCGAACTCGCGGGCTTTGCGGGCGTCGTCGGGCGCGTCCGCGTTGGCGCGCACTCCCAGCTTGCGCAGGTCGTCGGCCCAGCTCAGCACGCGATCGAAGTACTCAGAGACCTCGGGCTCTGAGAGGGGCACATCGTCGAGGGTGACCGTGCCCGTCGTGCCGTCGATCGCGATCCGGTCGCCTTCGCAGACGGTCGTGCCGTTGACGTTGATGGTCCTGGCCGCCAGGTCGATGTTCAGGGAGGTCGCGCCCACCACCGCCGGCCTGCCCATCCCGCGGGCCACGAGCGCGGCGTGCGACGCCTTCCCGCCTTCCGAGGTCAGGATGCCCTTGGCTGCGAAGAACCCTCCGACGTCCTCCGCTTCGGTGAAGGGTCGCACGAGCACCACGGCTCGGCCCTCCTCCGCGGCCGCCATCGCGTCGGCCGCCGTGAACACGACCTCGCCCTTCGCCGCCCCGGGCGAAGCTGACACACCGCGCGCGAGGACCTCGAACTCCGCCTTTGGGTCGAACGTCGGATGCAGCAGCTGGTCCAGCGACGCGGCGTCGATGGAAGCCATGGCCTCCTCGCGCGTGAGGAGCTCCTCGTCGACCGCGTCGCACGCGAAGCGCACAGCGGCCTGAGCGGGCCGCTTGGCGTTGCGGGTCTGGAGCATGTAGAGGCGCCCCTCCTCCACGGTGAACTCCGTGTCCTGCATGTCGTGATAGTGCTTCTCGAGCGTCCGGAGGATGTCCATGAGCTCGGCGTGGGTCTCGGGCATCACCTCGGCGAGCTCGGCGATGTCCCGGGTGTTGCGCACGCCGGAGACCACGTCCTCGCCCTGGGCGTCGACCAGGAAGTCGCCGGAGGGCTCGGGAGCACCCGTGACCTCGTCACGTGAGAAGGCGACCCCCGAACCGCTTGTATCGCCCTTGTTGCCGAAGACCATCTGCTGGACGTTGACCGCCGTCCCCCAGTCGTCGGGGATGCGGTTGATGCGGCGATACTCGACCGCCCGTTTCCCCATCCAGGAGTCGAACACCGCACGCACCGCCTGGCGCAGCTGCTCCTGCGGATCCTGGGGGAACGGCTCACCAACACGGTCGGCGAAGAGCGCCTTGTAGGTCTCGGTGAGCTCGCGCAGCGCGGCGACGTCGAGCTCCACGTCGGTCTCGACGCCGCGCTCATCCTTCGCGGCCTTGATCGCTTCCTCGAAGTTCTCCCCCTCGATGCCGCGAACCACGCTCGAGAACATCTGCACGAACCGCCGGTAGGAGTCCCACGCGAAGCGCTCGTTCTCGGTCTTTGCCGCAAGACCTTCAACCGAGGTGTCGTTGAGCCCCAGGTTGAGGACCGTGTCTAGCATGCCGGGCATGGAATCCCGCGCCCCGGACCGCACGGAGACCAGCAGCGGATCCTCGTCGTCGCCGAGCTTCTTGCCCGTCTCAGCCTCCAGGCGGCCGAGCGCCTCGGCGATCTGATCTGCGAGCTCGTCGGGCTCCGTCTGACCAGCCCGCATGTAAGCGACGCAGGTCTCCGTGGTGATCGTGAACCCCGCCGGGACGCGTTCCTGGCCGAGGATCCGGGTCATCTCGGCCACGTTGGCGCCCTTGCCGCCGAGAAGCTCGCGCATGTCGCGCGACCCTTCCGCAAAATCGTACACCCACTTCATTCGTCCGGGACTCTACGCGCCGACCGCCCGCAGGCGCAGGTTGGCGTGGTGCTCGAGCGTCTCGAGGATGGCGCGCTCCGCCTGCACGAGGGCGCTTGGCGCCGCGGGTGGAGCCTGGGCGAGCGGGCTGCCGAGCGCACCGACCATGAACTCGTGCGCCTCCTGGGAGAAGGGAAAGGCGCTCGCTTCGCACGCGACGCAGACGACGCCACCCGCGGCGCCGGAGAACCCCGCGAGGTGCTCCCGCTCGCCACAGGAGGCGCACGCGGCCAACTGCGGAGCGAATCCCGCAGCGAGCAGCAGCTTCAAGCGGAAGGCAAGGGCGTTCGAGAGCGTCGCGTGAGCCTGACCGCCGTCGAGCAGGGCGAGCTCGTTTGCGAGCAGGTGGTACACGCCCGGATGCGGATCGCCGGCGTCGAACACCCGGTCCACCGCGTCGCAGGCCCGCGCTGCGATGTCGAGTGACGCGTGGTGCTCTCGCAGCCTCGGGTGGCCGGTGAGGGTCGACGCGCTGGTGACCGTGAGAAGGTCCGACCGGCCCTGGTAGAGGACGAGGTCGAGTCGGAAGAACGGCTCGAGGCGCCCCCCGAATCGCGAGCGAGACTTGCGCACGCCCTTGGCGATGGCGCTGAGCCGGCCGGAATGCGGCGTGAAGATGTGCAGGATGCGATCAGCCTCGCCGTAGCGAATGGAGCGCATGACGATGCCCTCGGTCTTCACCGAGCCGGGCAAGCTATACTTTCTGAAGTGAGAGTCACCATGTATACAACTGAACCCTGCGGTTACTGCCGCACCGCGAAGGCCCTGCTCGCCAAGCGCGGCATCCCGTACGAGGAGATCAATCTGTCACGGGACCCGGATGGCCGCGACGAGCTCGTCGAGCGCACCGGGATGATGACCTTCCCCCAGGTCATCATCGACGGCCAGTCACTCGGCGGCTTTCAGGAGCTGGCGCGCGCCGACCGCGAAGGCAAGCTCTCGGGTCTCGCCGCTTAGAGGCGTTGGTCGGAAGTTCGTGCGCCGACCAGATGCCCGCGAACTTCTGACTCACGACACCAGCGTCACTCGCGCGCCCCTGCCTGAGCCGTTGGCTTGAACCGAGGCCGCGGTTGGCAGGTCTCACACACGTAGGTCCCGCGTCCGCCGACCACCAGCTTGCGGATCAGGCTCCCGCACGCCAGGCACGGCTCACCGGCGCGGCGATGGACGAGAAAACGATCCTGGAAGGTCCCCCGGACACCGTCCGGATGGCGAAAGTCGTCAATCGTCGCGCCCTTGGCTTCGATCCCATCCTCGAGTGCCGCGACGACCGCGCGACACAGCGCCGACAGCTGCGCTCCCTTGAGCTTCCCGGCCACGCGCAGCGGGTGGATCCTGGCTCGGTGCAGCGCCTCGTCGGCGTAGATGTTGCCGACTCCCGCGATCCGCTTCTGGTCGAGCAGAAAGGCTTTGACCGGTGCTCGACTCCCACGCGCCAGTGCACGCAGGTGAGCGGAATCGAAGCCCGGATCGAACGGCTCCAACCCGAGCCGTGAGGCCAGGAAGGCATGCAGCGCCGAGCTGCCGATCGCGAGCTCGCCGGTGCCGAAGCGGCGGGGATCGACGAAGACGAGCTGCTGCACGCCGTGATCTAGGTCGAACCGGACACGGGCGTGCGGCACCGGTGGGTCATCGCCCCCGAGGAGCAGCGTCCCGGTCATCCTGAGGTGGACGAGAAGATGGACGTCGCCTTCGAACTCCCAGACGAGATACTTGCCGCGGCGGCCGAGCCGCGTGATCCGGCGACCCTCGACAGCGGCGGAGAACTCGTCGGGCGCCATGGGTTGGCACCAGCGCGGATCCAGGATCCTCAGGCCTGTCAGGACGCGTCCCTCGACGTGCGGCGCGAGGTGGCGTCGAACGGTCTCGACTTCGGGCAGTTCGGGCACGCTCGGAGCTTAGGAGGACGCCAGACGGTCGTTGCGAACGGGCCGTGCGGTAGATCGGATCAGCCGTGGAGAACCCACCGGCGCAGGTCGCGTTCGAACCGGCGAAGCGACAGCCCGAGAGTCCTGCGAAGCGCACGGTCAATCGTCCGGGCTTCACCCGGATCGCCGCGGATCGCCTCATCGTTGAAGGACTCGTAGAGTCGCAGCAGTCCGGCCGAGCCGAAGCGCTTGGCCAGGTAGTGCGCTGCAGCTGAGGCCAGCGCGTAGCTCTCGCCTTGACGCGCGCCGCTGAGCCGCGCGATCGCGTCGGGCTCGTCGAGCCGTGTCAGGGTCGGAGGACTGTCCCCGCTGAGTTCGAAGGCCGCTTCAGCCATCCGCTCATCACCCGACGCGTAGAGCGCCACCCCCTCCACGAGCCAGGAGGGTGTGCGCCCGGAGGTCATGCCCGCGAGCGCCGCGTGCGTGAGCTCGTGGGTGACTATGCGGGCTCGACTCTCCGCGTCGAGGTTGCGCAGAACCGGCCAGACGATCACCAGTCGCTGGGAGACGACCCGAGCCGCGCGACGGGACGAGCCGGCTTCGCGAACTTGAGAATCGGTGATCGCCGCCAGGCTCTCGACGCCCCGGATGCCTCGTGTAAGGCGTGTGGCCTGAGCGGCGCTGCCGGCCACCACCACGAGGTAGCGGCGCGCCAGACGCCCTGAGCGCAGGACGGTGCGCAGCGCGCCGTACCCGCCTTCGAGCGTCTCTGACAGGCCTTCGAGCGCCAAGCC
>JACCYI010000055.1 GCA_013696535.1 Solirubrobacterales bacterium | reverse complement strand
AGCCACGCCTGCGCCGAGCGCTTGGTGAAGTGCCCGGCGGCTGGTCGTCCGCGGGACGTCCACGCCGGCCCGATCTTGCGCTGGACCTGACGACCGTCCGGCAGCCGGTACTTCGCGTACCAGACCGGTCCGCGCACGCTCGACGCGGTAGACGTGCCCGCTGATCGGCTGTTGTACGTCCCGATCCACGGCAACACTCTAGCCGAGTCTCGGGACTTATTCGGGACCTACTTGCTCAAACGGGCTGCCGACTAAGGGAACTGCGAGAGTCAGAAACTGCGCATTTGCAGCGACGAAGCGGCGAAGGAATCGAACCTTCCAAGCGTGGGGCTTCCACGCCCTGCCGGTTTTGAAGACCGGATGGACCACCAGACCCGTGCCGCTCCAGGATGAGCCGTGTCTAGGCTATTCGGTCTTGAACGACATCGAGTCACGGTGCTGCGATCTCTTCACCCAGAGGAACGAAGCTGAAGTCTCGTAAAATCACCTCAAAGCGAGGCATGGCCGCTCCTCCGGCTCCAAAGTCCCAGAGATTCATGGTGATGCGCTCATCCTGGGGGATCGGCACGTCCGCGGTCGTCCGACCGCTCCGGAACGGCTTATGGGTGACGTCGCTCCCGATCCAAGACCACCAGGTGATCTTGCCTGCCTCCCATCGCATCATGTGGGTCTGCACGGCGTCTCTGGAAACAGGCTGTCTCACCACTACGTGCCCGATTCCTACGCTGCTCTTGGTATCTGGATTGTCACTGAAGTACGTGTAATCCAACATCACGGGCGCGCCCTTGCCCCATGATGACGTCTCACACACTTCAATCTCATTGTGACTCATGTGGGCAGCCTGAGAGCCATCGTAGGTGAACAGCCCACCGAAGACGAGATTGTCATGCATGATCGCCAGGTTCGTGCCAACCGTGAGTGCATACGTTCCGTAGCCCATTCCCTTGGCGGTGCTGACCATCTCCGAGGCCCGGGGTCTCGTTCCCGTGGGATTGGAGATCCGGAGGGTCACGGAGCCATGTCGGTCAGGCCCGATCACGTTGTTCGGTTCCCACGCGGCTGCGTTGGACGGCCCTCCTCCGCCTCTACGGCGCTTGAAGTTCAGGCCCTTCCAGCGAAAGTCTCCTGCCGGGCCCGGATCGACCGTGGCCGGGGTTGGCTGTATCGGCATGACGTCCGTCCAGGTCCGGTCAACGGGGCAAGCCGACCTCGAGAGCTCCCTTGACTCCCACGTCCAACGCGTTGAGTCGGTGCAGCGCAAGGGCTTCGGCGGATCCGAATCGGCGGCCGGGTGCTGCGTCGGGACCGTGGTGTGTGAGGACGCAGTGCGCCAGTGCGACGCGCCGGGATGCGTCAAGACCGCCCGCTCGCGCGTCGAGCAAGCGCTGACCCAGGACGAGGTGTCCGAGGAGCCGGCCTTCGTCTGTCAGCTCGAAGTCGGCGCCGTAGGTGAACTCTTCGGTCTTGCCGAGATCGTGCACCAGCGCGGAGCAGATCAGCAGGTCGGAGTTGAGTTTGGGGTGCAGCGCGGCGGCCTCGACCGCCAGGGTGCCCACCGCGACCGTGTGCTCGAGCAGCCCGCCGAGGTAGGCGTGATGGCTCGAACGCGTGCAGGGCGCCTTCCGCCATGCGGCGCGAAGGACGTCGTCGCCGAGCAGACCGGAGAGCAGCGCGCGGTACCCATGGTCGTGGACCTCGCGCGCGAGGTGCTCGAGGAATCCGTCGAGCTCGTCGAGGTCGCGGTAGGCCGCCGGCAGGAAGGCCGCGGGATCTTCGACCTTAGTTCGCTCGATAGCCCGCAGATCGACCTGCAGCTCATCGCGGAAACGCTCGACCACCCCTCGGACCCGCACCACATCCCCTCGATCGAAACGCCCCGAGAGCAGGTCGGCATCGCGGAAGGCTCGCGCTGGGATCGAGCCTCCACGGTCACGCAACTCGACGGCGAGATAGGGCGAGCCTGAACGCGCCAGCATGCGGTCCTTGCGCACGCATGCGTAGATCCCATCGACGGGATCGCCCACGCGGAGGGCGGGAAGGGCGGCGGCGCCGACGCTCATGATCACATGATGGCCGGGCGTCCGGACGGTCGGGCCGGGCAACCCAACCGTCTATCTTGAGTCACATGCAGCCGCTGCGATGGGAGCGTCGTCCCGACGGCCTGCGGGCTCCGGCGCTCGTCTGCGCCTTCAAGGGCTGGAACGACGCGGGAGATGCGGCGTCGAGCGCCCTCACCTTCCTGGGCGCGTCCTTGGACGCCGAGCGCTTTGCCACCATCGACCCCGAGGAGTTCTACGACTTCCAGTCCACGCGTCCGACGGTCTCCTTCAGCGAAGGGGCCACCCGCGAGATCACCTGGCCCGAGGTGGAGATCTACGAGGCTCGAGTCCCGCGAGCACCCCGAGATCTCGTGCTCGTAGCGGGGATCGAGCCGTCGATGCGCTGGCGTACGTTCTGCCAGACCGTGATCGACCTCGCGGAGGCACTCGGCGCGCAGATGGTGGTGACGCTCGGTGCGCTGCTGGCCGATGTGCCGCACTCACGCCCGGTCGGCGTCAGCGGCCTCGCGTCAGACGAGGCCTTGACGGAGCGCCTCGGCGTGGCGAACCCGACATACGAAGGGCCGACGGGCATCGTCGGCGTTCTCCACCAGGCTTGCGCGGAGGCGGGGATCCCCTCCGCTTCGCTCTGGGCGGCCGTGCCCCACTACGTCGCGGTGGTGCCCAATCCGAAGGGCGCCCTGGCCATCCTGCGCAAGCTCGAAGGCCTGGTTGGCGTGACGGTGGATGCGTCGGAGCTCGAGGACGCCGCGCTCGAATACGACCGTCAGGTCTCACGCGCGGTGGAGATGGACCCGGACGTGCAGGCCTTCGTCGAGCGCTTGGAGCGTGAGGCGTCAGAGACCGAGGAGCAGGAGTCCAAGGACCTGCCGTCGGGTGACGTCCTGGCTCGTGAGTTCCAGCGCTTCCTGCGCCAGCGCGGACAGGGCTAGCGAGGCGCGGAGGAGTGGGAGCGCCCCTCGGTCAACCGGGCCGACGACCTGCGGCCGAGCCAGGGGGGACCAGCGACGAATCGGCGCGAGCGCTGCGCAAGCTCGTCTGGCTCGTCGGCGCGACGCTGTTCGTCGACATGGCCGCCTATTCGGCGATCACCCCGCTGCTGCCGGGCTTCGCCGAGGATCTATCGCTCTCCAAGGGGGCGACGGGCGTGCTCGGGGCCGCCTTTGCGGCAGGGACCTTCGTCGGCTCCCTGCCCGGGGGATGGCTGGCCGCGCGCGTCGGCGGCCGGTTCACCGTCCTCGTCGGACTGGCGTTAATGGGCTTCTCGGCGCTGGTCTTCGGGATCGGCGGAGGAGTGGTCGTACTCGACGTCGCCCGCTTCGTACAGGGTGTCGGCGGGGCGTTCACCTGGTCGGGCGCCCTGGCCTGGCTCGTCGCCGCAGCGCCTCGCGAGCGACGAGGCGAGATCATCGGCGCGGCCCTCGGAGCCGCCATCTCGGGCACGCTGGCCGGTCCGGCGCTCGGGGGGCTGGCCGATGTGGTCGGCACCTTCGTGGTGTTTGCGGCGTTCCTGGTCCTGGCCGCCATGCTCTCCGCGTTGGCGCTCAGGCTTCCAGCCCTGCCGCCGGGGTTCCCCGCCGAGGCGCGCGACCTCATCCGGCTCGCGAGCGACCGGCGGGTCTACGGCGGCATGTGGCTGATCGCCTTCCCCGGCCTCTCGTTCGGGGTCATCAACGTCCTCGCCCCGCTGCGCTTCGACGAGCTTGGGGCGGGAGTGGCGACCATTGCCGCTGTTTTCCTTGTCGCGGCGGGAGCTGAGGCGGCGATGAGCCCGCTCGCCGGGCGGTTGTCCGACCGGCATGGACACATGGTGCCGATGCGCGTCGGTCTTGTCGCAGTGGTGGTCCTCGTCGGGCTGCTGACGGTGCCGGCGCAGACGGCGCTCCTGACGGCGACCATCGTGGCGGTGGGCCCTGCGCTCGGCACTCTGTGGGCACCAGCGCTGGCGCTCGTCTCCGACGTCCTCGAATCCCTCAGCCTCGATCCGGCACTGGGCTATGGCCTCACCAATCTCGCGTGGGCGGCCGGTGCGGCGCTGGGTGCGGCCGGAGGTGGGTGGCTGGCCTCGGCAACGGCTGACGCGGTGCCCTACGCATTGCTCGCGATGCTCGCCGTCGGGACGCTCGCCGGTGTGAGCCTGGGAATGCGGCGGATGACGGTATCCGCGCGGGCCTGACCTGTCTACGCGGCGGAGGCGTCGTCCCTGATCGCGTCGGCGGATCTGACGTCGAGCTGGGCGACGGCGGTCGCGATCGTAGAGCCATCGCCGGCCGCTGATCCCTCGAAGAAGAAGATCTCCAGGAGAATCGTCGGCCCGAAGAGGATCTGGCTCTGATACGTCACGACCTTTCGGCCGGTCAGCTCCTCGATCAAGCCGATGTAGCGGGCGGCCGCCCGGTTCTGCCACGTCTGCCGGAAGTCGCGAACCCGATCGCCCTCACCGACGTCGAGCATCGTCTCCTCTGCCTTGGTCAGGCCGCCGCGCAGGACGACCAGCAGGAAGTCGTCGAGCAGATAGGACTTCGCGCGATCCGGTCCCTTGCCCCAGTACTCCTTTTGGACCTGAACTATCGCGTTAGAGAGCTGAGCCAACAGCCGGTGGCCGCGCTCAACGGATTCTGCGGAGCTTTCCATCCTCTCGGTCGAGTCCCCTCGCGAGAGTTCGGGTAATCGTAAAGATCTGCACTTCGCACAAGTAGGGCTGCTATCTACCGCTCGGCAGCCGGGCAGGCGATCCGGTAGTCGCACATGGAGCACACGGTCCAGGAGGGATTCGGCTCAAAGCCTTGAGACTGGATGCCATCGGCGACTTCGAGCACGATGTCCTGGATGGATTCACGGTCCTGCACGGTGCGATCGACGGGCACCTTCTCGTCGTCGAGGATGTAGTAGTAGGACTGCTGGGCCGCTTCGAGCTGCCAGGCTTCCCGGGCCCCGACGGCGTAAAGGGAGAGCTGGACGTCGTCGGCAAGCTGCGCGGCCGACTTCGGCCGGCCCGTCTTGTAGTCGATGAGCTCATAGCTCCCGTCGTCCAGCCGGTCCACGCGATCCACGCGCCCGCGCAGCAGGTGCGGGCCCATCCGGAAGGCGAACGAGCGCTCGAACCACACGGGCTCGCACGTCTCGGTCTGGAATCGCTCGTGATAGCGGGTGAGCGCGCGCGAGGCCTTCGTGCGCAGCTGGCGCTCCTCCTCGGAGTCCCCGAATCCCCCGCGCCGCCATCCGGCCTCGAGCAGGCCGAGCATCTCCGGCAGGGTCAGCGGTGTCTCGCTCGTCGGTCGGGACGGATCTCCGGGCGACGTCACACCCATGTGGAAGCGCTCGAGCACTTGGTGGACCAGGATCCCGAAGCGCTGATTGAGCGTTGGCTCCTGCGGGATGCGGAATACCCGCGCGAACTTGTACTTCAGCGGGCAGGTCCGGTACGTGTCGATGTCTGAAGCGCTGAGCAGCAGTCCTTCACCACGGCGGGGAAGGAAGGACTCGAGCGACGGCTCGGTGCGCGCGGCCACCGCCCGCGCCCGGAGCTTCTCGTCGCGCTGGGCGTCGAGCAGGTACTCATCCAGGGCACTCGTCGCCAGGATCTCCCGCTGCTCGGAGGTCGCGGCCTGCAGCAGGCGCGCATTGATATCGGGAAGGAGCTCCGCGATGGGCTGCGAGGGGTCTGCCCTGGTGCGCTCGAGCAGTGAGGAGAGCTTGATGAGCTCGAGATAGCGGACGACGGCGTGGGAGACGTCGAGGTCGGTGTCGAAGCGGAGCTCGCCCAGGCGCCCGCCGACCTGCGCGACGGTGGTGAGCAGATCGTCGCGGAGAAGCCTGAACGTGGATTGAAGGGTCTCAGCGGGACCGAAGAGCTCCTCCTCGCGCGCCTCCCAGGCTCCGTCGCTCGCCTCTCGAGCTTCGTCGGCGAATGGAGACGGCTGTTGGTCCGCGCCGCGGAGCACGTGCTCGGGATAGGCGAGGACGAGGCGCCGGCGGGCGCGCGTCACGGCGACATGGATCAGACGGCGCATCGCCGCCACGTGCGCCTCGTTGCCGTCGGGCGGGACGCTCTCCTTGATGAGCTCGTCGGGGATCGGCTCGGCTGTCCGGAGCCACGGGCCCGGAATCCGAGCAGCGGCCATACCGAGCACGTAGACGTACTCGAACTCCAGGCCCTTGGCCGCACTCAGCTCCATGACCTGGACGCCGCGAGGGCGGCCCTGCGCCGTCGCCTCCTCCTCGCGCAGCCCGGCCTCCGCCACCGCGGCGATGGAGCGGGCGAACTCGCGTGCGGTCGCCTGTGGCGCACGGCGGACGTAGGCCGCCGCGAGCTCACCGAACTTGGCGAGGTTCACGAGCCGCTCGGCCACCTCGGTCGAAGCGGCGAAGAGCAACTGCCGGCGCAGGCCGAGGAGCTCTATGAGCCGGTGCACGTAGAGATCCGGCCGGGTGGAGTCAAGCGCCCCGGCCGCCGAGCGGTAGAGCCGGAGGAACGTTGCGATCCGTTCGCGCGCCTCGGGCGGAACCTGCGGTGACTCGAGTGCCGCACCCATGGCCGCGACCATGTCAAGCTTGCGCCGCCGGGCGATCTGAGTGCAGCGGGCGATGTCGATGGAGCGCAGCTCCACGGGCGCCCGCGCGAGAGCGCGGACGACCGCTCCAGCGTCGCCGGGGTCCGCGAGCATTCTCAGCCAGGCCAGCAGATCACGGACCTCGGCGCGTTGGAAGAAGGCCGCCGCGCCCGCGATCCGGTGCGGCACGGCCCGCTCCTCGAGCGCGACAGCGACCGCTTGCCCGTCGTCCTTGACCGATGGGACCAGGACGCAGATCACCTCCGGAACCGCTTCGCCACGGGAGATGAGCCGTTCCACCTCCGCCGCCACGGACTGGGCCTGCGCGCGCTCGCTGGCGCAGCGCCAGAACGCGATGGACCCGGACGCTTCTTCGACGACCGATTCGGCTCGCTGCGCCGAGCCGCCGCCGTGCAGAACCGCCTGCGCGGCGCGACCGATCCGCTCGGGGACCCGGAAGGAGTCCTCGAGTGGCAGGGTCCGTGCACCCGGCCACCGGGCTCGGAAGTCCTCGAAGTTCTTTCGGGCTGCGCCGCGGAAGCGGTGGATCGCCTGGTCGGGATCTCCCGCGGCGCAGACGTTGCCATGCTCGCCGACCACCAGTCCCAGCAGAAGCC